>CAMZLS010000052.1 GCA_947311765.1 uncultured Helicobacteraceae bacterium | reverse complement strand
TAGAACAAGTATCCGACATTGGAGCGAAATTTATCCCCAACTTTGTATATTTTTCAGCGAAATTATGTCAAAATATACGAAGTGATTTAGGAATAAGAGGTGGGTTTACACAGTTAGGTTTACACTCTCGGGCTCTCAATGAGAGATTTTATTTTATCATACATATATGCTCCTAAGTTTTTTTAAAAGTATATACTCACTTAGTAAATAAAAATATCGAAAGTAAATCTGACTTTTATGTTTTTATAGCTTGCCTGTAAGGTAAAAATTTTATTTAAAAAATTTTAATGCATCCTTTGCTAGACGCGCCCAAGAGGAATTTGCATCTACCTTAATGCTTTCATTATAAGATTTTTTGCTCTCTTGTAATTTATTTAATTTCTGAAATAGCGTTCCCATTAAATATTTTTGACGAGAGCGTTTTGAGTTACTGATATTTTTATCATTTAATGATTGTAATACTTGCAAGGCTTTTTGTATCTTTGCATCTTGTAAAAGTGATTGTGCTAAAGTAAATTCTATGTAAGGGGTCTGTGTATAGCTTTTGGCTTTTTCTTGTAGCTGAAGAACTTTTTGTGCATAATTTCGTAGCATTGTGTCATCTTTAAGTTTTTTTGCTAGAGTTACCATCTGCGTATAGCGCTCTATATCTTCATAGACAAGACCAACCAAAGCCTCAAGTTTTTGAATTGCATTGAGCATTGTTTCTGTATCATCTAAACGCTGCGCAGCATCAAAAAGTAGTCTATAAGTTGCTATATTTTTGCTTTCATCACTACGCAAAGAGATTAATTCATGTGCTGCATCTATGACTTCTGTGTAGTTACCTAGGGCAAAGTCTATTTTTGTGTAACGCTCTAGCCAAGTGATTCTCTCTTCATATTTTTTTGATTTTATATGAGTCTGAGCGATACCTTTGGCCTTATCGTAATTTCCAGCGGCTAGATAACATTTAAAAAGTTTTGCATCCCATTGCATAGAGAGGTTTATATCATAGTATTTAGATAAATTTACTACTCTTATACATTGATTATTTTTCAAAGATTCTTCTATGAGTGCTAGTGCAGAGTGCTCTACAAAAGCTTCACTCTCTTCATATATCGTAGGATCCAAAAGTTTCAACTCTGCTTCTAAATCTAAAACATCTTGATATTTTTTAAGCTCATACAGAAGTTTTGCTTTTTCATACAGAGCTCTTGAAGCTATAGTGTCTCCAGCATATTTATTTATCAATAGATCGAAATGTTTTAGTTTTTGGGTACTATTTTCATCATTAACATCAAAAAAGAGGGCATCTTTTTTTCTTTTAACTTCTTGTACAAACTCACCATATTTAAACTGCTCAAGATAAGTATTAAACAGTGTTAAAGCTTCTTCTTTGTGCTTTGTTTGGGCAAGCCATATTCCTCTATTTTTTAAAAGAATTTCATAATTATCATTAGTTTTATCTATAGATTCTAAGAGTGCCCCCGCAATATCTGCTGCGATTTGATAATAATTGTAAGAGCTAAATTTCATAGCGAGTTCTATTGATTCTGACTCTCGTGAAGAGAAATACTTTCTATTGCCATCTAAAATCATTTTTACATATTTTAATGCTTTTTTTGCTTTTCCTAGATCTAAATTTAGTAAAATTATTTGGTAGGCAGCTTGTGCTGCGATAGCTTTTTCTGTAGTTTCTTTGAGTGCTTTTTTATAAAATTTGAGTGTTTTTTTACTATTTCCAGAATTTTGAAGTTGTTCTGCCTTATAGATATATCCCAAATGAGCAAAACGACTCCCTTTGTGCTCATCAAAAAGACGATCAAAGAAATAGTCTGCATCAGTGTATAAGGCTATTTTAGAGTAAGCATTTGCAGTATCTGCTAAAACTTCTGCCATATTTACATCTGAAGAGTACTCTCGTATAAATTGCTTCGCAATATGTATAAGTTGTTCGGGTTCTCCTAGTTCATGGTGTGAGCGAATCTGATAAAGCATTAGCTCGCTTTTAAATATAGTATCAGGAAACTCCCCTAATACTTCATCAATCATCGCTAATGATTTTTCATAATTTTTAGCCTGATAATTTTTTTTGATAAGTAAATAGTCTGAAACATCTTTCACGCGCGTCATATGAATTGGTTTGCCTAAGATATCTAATCCACCAACATAAGGATATTCACTCTCGGTAAAAGGGACAGGAAAATTAATACTGCTACTGCTTGTTTTTACTTTTTCCATAAATACTGGATTTTTATCATAGCCAATAATATTCCAATGCTTAGAATAATCATCTTGAACTCTATAGAGCTCTTTATCAACTAAAAGATCATAATGAATGGCCTGTAGTAAGATTTTTTTTCGTGGTTTTATAATGATAAAAAATGTTTTATCTTTAATTTTTGAGCTAATGTGAAAAAAGTTGTTTTCTAAATTTTCAAATTTTTGTATAGGGCGTTTATTAAAAGCACATATCACCGAAGTGACGGCTTGAAAGTCATCTCTTTCGCTTTCACATAAAAAATGTTCGCTATCTTTAAGATGCAAAATTGAGTATTCTTCTTGATTCTCTTCTCCACTTTGAACACTTAGTTCAAGACAGTAGAGAGAAGTACTCAAAAGGAAGGATAATAACCAATAGTACAAAAAGGCTCCTCCTTCTTACATGTAATGCTTAATAGCCGCTATTATACACCATTGCAGTGATAAATTCCATTAATGGATTCACCATGGCAACACTAAAAATTGTGGCAAGGGCAGCAAGACCTATGATTGTTTTTAATGGTAATGATGCATTGAGCATATAAGAGCTAGAGCTTGCATTATCTATAGGCTCTTTCATAAACATATAAATAATAAGTTTTAAATAATAGTACCCTGCAATAGCAGAATTGAGAGCCATGATGAGCGCAAGCATTGGATACTCAGCACTAACTGCCGAACCAATTAGATATAGCTTACCCCAGAAGATACCAAATGGAGGAATCCCTGCAAGCGATAACATAAACAGCGCCATCATTGTAGCTGCTAATGGCATAGTTTTAACCATGCCTGCAAATTTTTCATAAGGATGATCTGAACTTTGCCCTGGTAAAAGTGTTTTTTGACGACTCACCCATAGCATAGTAAAAGCTCCAAGATTAGTAAAAACAAAAAGAATCCAGTACAAGAAAAGCGCTGAGTTAGATTGCGTTGTTCCAATCAAGATAGCTGCCATAGCAAAACCTGCATGAGATATAGAGCTATATGCAAGCATGCGTTTTACATCTTTTTGTACAAGCGCCCAGATATTTGCGGCTGTCATTGTTAAAACAACTGCAGCATATAAGACAATTTCTAGCCATACAACGCCACTATGAATTAAGAACTCAAAAAGACGCATTGCTACAACAAAGGCAGCAATTTTTGGAACTATTGACATATATCCAGCTAACGCTGCACTAGAGCCTTCATAAACATCTGGTGTCCATGTATGAAAAGGAACAAGAGAGAGCTTAAATCCTAATGATGCAAGCATAAAGATTACTGCTACTAAAACATAGCCTATATTTGCATATCCATCAGCTGCTAGAACGGCTGCAATTTGGTTAATTTCGATTGAGCCTGTTAGTGCATAAAAGACCATAGAGCTAAAAGAATAAAAACCAGCCGCTAATGCACCCATGGTAAAATATTTCACTGCTGCTTCAAATGATTTTTCACGATTATGCATAGCTATAAGAGCATAAAGTGCAAGCGAAGCTGTTTCAAGCCCAACAAAGATTAAAATTAAATTATCGCTTGCAACCATAAACTGGAAACCAGCAATCATAAATAAGAAGAGTGCATAGTATTCAGGATAATTATACTCATGAAAACGTTTTGACGTTAATGATAATGGAATAAAAATAATTGATGCGCCTACAATAATAAGCTGTGAAAGTATTGCTAAGCCATCTATAAGTATAACATCAAAGAATCCAAGTAGAGTTCCATTTGCACTAACAGTCTCTATGAAATTAAAAATAGCTCCTAGGTCAAGGAATAAAAATAAAACAGTGAGCATTACATAAAGTGATTTGTCTAAGCCTCCCTTAACTAAATCAATCACAATAATTGACAAGGCGCCCACAATAGCTATTAGCATTGGTGCTAAGGTGACAAGGTTTAGAGATTGTATTGAAATATTAACTGGTTCTAACATTAGTGTGTCCCCCCATGTGGTGTACTAACTTTTGCAGCCATTGGGTCTGGAATGCGGTTTTTGGCTTCTTGAGTAATTGCTTTTTCATTCATTAAAGAAACGATAGCTTCTACGCTGTTATTTATTGGTTCAAGAACTGGTTTTGGATAGATGCCTAACCAGATCGTAATTATAACTAGTGGTATTAATGCAAACATTTCACGCTTGTTAACATCTGGAAGATTTTTATTTTTCTCGTTTGTAACTTCACCAAAAAATGCTTTTTTATATGCCGTTAACATATAAATAGCTCCAACTATAATGGCTGTTCCTGCTAATAGAGTTAAAATATGTGACTGTTTGTAAAACCCTAAAAGACTTAAAAACTCTCCAATAAAGTTAATTGTCAATGGCAAACCGACAGAAGCCATCATCATTACACCAAAGATAGTTGCATAACGAGGCATAACGTGAGCAAGACCACCAAATTCACTCATCATCTTAGTGTGGCGTCTATCATAAATAACACCAACAAGAAAGAAGAGCGCACCAGAGACAACCCCGTGTGCAATCATTAAAAAGACTGAACCTGTGATACCTTCAACATTTAATGCAAATGTACCAAGAATAATAACACCCATGTGTGAGACGGAACTGTATGCAACAACTTGTTTAATATCTTCTTGTGCATAAGCCACCATGGCAGTATATATAATCATAATTATTGCAATAATTGCAATTGGTATCATGAAAAATACGGCAGCATCTGGAAACATTGGCAGTGAAAAACGCACGAATGCGTACGTACCCATTTTTAGTAAAATGGCTGCTAGTATTACCGAACCTATTGTTGGTGCTTGCCCGTGAGCGTATGGTAGCCATGTGTGGAACGGAAACATTGGAACCTTAATTGCAAATCCCATGAAAAATGCCACAAAGAGCCAGAGTTGCAAGTTTTCAGGTAAGACAAGACGATACCATTCTAAAATTGAGAAACTCCAAGCACCAGTAGCTTGATAGTAAAAATATGCCATAAAAAGCATACCCACTAGCATAATTAGCGAGCCAGTAAAGGTGTATAAAAAGAATTTAATAGAAGCATAAATTCTTTTTGGCCCACCCCATGCACCAATAAGATATAGCATTGGTACAAGTGAAAGTTCCCAAAAAACATAAAATACAATAGCATCAAGTGCAGAGAAAACACCTATCATAGTCATCTCTAAAAAGAGAAGAGTAATAATCATATTTTTAATATTTTTCACTTCACCTAAGGTAGCGATACCAATCAAAGTAATAAATGTCGCTAATACAATGATAAAAAGCGATATTGCATCAATTCCTAAAAGGTAATTAATTCCAAATGCTGGAATTAGAGGCATTGACTCCATGAATTGCATTCCTACAACGCTTGGGTCATATGCATACCAAAGAGCCAAGGAGAGAACAAACTCAACCGTAGCAACACTTACACCAAAGGCGCGAATACTGCCTTTTTCTACAACAAATCCCAGCATTGCTGCCAATGCTGGGAAAAATATCAATATGGTTAATATATTATCTAACATATTCTCTCCTTAGCCGATTAACATATAGGTAGCCAACAATAAATGCTAACAACAACATTAAGTAGCCAGTAGTAAATGCTACCGCTAAAATTAATAATACAGCAGTACCTGCAACCATCCAACGCAACATTGTTGATAGGTTGCCATCTTGCATATTATGTGTTGCCTCACCTGTTTTATAAAAGATATTTGCTATACCATCAACGCTTGCATCTACAATTTTAAGATCAACTTGCTTCCATGCAATCATTGAAAGTTCACGATACGGTTTTGTAATGTACTCTTCATAAAAATGCGGAATATACCACTGATTGATAAGCAACTTGTAAAAGAAATTATCTTCAATTTTTTTATCAATTTTTGCATGTTCATATTTTCTATACGCGTATGCGATAGAAAGACCTACGAGCAATTGTGTACCAATTGTCATTATCCAAAATACTATTGGCGAGTGAATATGGTACTCTGTTGCAGGAAGCAATGTCGTTACCATTTCAATATATGATCCTTTAAATAAAAATCCAGCCACTAGTGCTAAGATTGCTAAGGGGCTCATAGCAATTAATACAAATGTATATGTTTCGTGTGGATGAAAGCCATGTTGTTTATGACGTTCTGTTCCATGAAAAATGAGCGAAATAAGACGAAATGAGTAAAATGCTGTCATCATCGCTGTTATCAAAAGCACTGCATACAGAATATAATGATGTTCAACAAAAGCAACTTCTAAGATTAAATCTTTAGAAAAGAAGCCAGCAAGCGGATAGATTCCTGCAAGAGCTACTGAGGCTAAAGTCATCATGATCCATGTCCATTTCATATGTTTCTTCAAACCACCCATTTTAAATGGGTCCAGCTCATCATCCATAGCATGCATAACATTACCAGCACCTAAGAATAAAAGTGCTTTAAAGAATGCATGTGCCATAAGGTGAAAGAGTGCAACCCAATATGCACCAAGTCCGGCAGCAACAAACATATAGCCTAATTGCGATAAAGTTGAGTATGCGATAATACGTTTCATATCACGATTTACCAATGCCATTGATGCTGCAAACATTGCAACAAATGCACCAAGGCTAGCGATAAAATATCCAACATCTGGAATTAAATCATAGAGAGGGTTAGCACGGACAACAAGATAAACCCCTGCTGTTACCATTGTAGCCGCATGAATTAATGCAGAAACGGGTGTTGGCCCTTCCATTGCATCGGCAAGCCATGTATGAAGTGGAAACTGTGCTGACTTACCCATGGCACCTATAAACAAGAAAATACCTATAGTTGTTAATGTTTCTACATCAACATGAGCAAATTCTGCAAAAGCAATATCATATTGCAATGAACCAGTTGTCCAATAGATTAAGAACATTCCAATAAGCATAGCAAGATCGGCGATACGGTTCATAATAAATGCTTCATTAGCTGCCCAAGTTGCTGATTCTTTGTGATACCAAAAACCAATAAGTAACCATGAGCACAGACCAACGCCTTCCCAACCTATAAAGAGACCTGCAAAGTTATCACTCATAACAAGAATCATCATTGAGAAAACGAAAGCTGATAGATACGAGAAGAAACGATTAAATCCCTTGTCATGATCCATATAGCCAATAGAATATATATGCACAACAGTTGATACTAAAGTAACAACCATCATCATAACAACAGAAACTTGATCAACAACAAAACCAAATGGGATATATAAATCTCCTGTTGCCATCCATGTCATCAACTCTACATGTATAATATCCCCACCATCTAAAATATGTACTAAAAGAATAGTACTACTTACTAAAGCTGTAAAGAGAAGCGTTGATGTAAAGAGTCCTGTAAGCAATGTTTTAGGGCGCGCACCAAAAAGTCCCGCAACTAGCGAACCAACAAGTGGTGAAAAAAGCGCTAAATATAAATAAAATTCCATTCGCTTATCCTTTCATTGATGTCATTGAAGTAAGGTCAATGTCACCGCTACGTTTAAACCATATAATCAAAAGACCAAGGCCAACTGCAACCTCTGAAGCTGCAATGGCAATAACAAAAAATGCAAACATTTGCCCTGTTAAATCACCGTAATAACGCGAAATTGCAGCAAAACCGATATTTACTGCATTGAGTAAAATTTCCGTTGCAAAAAACAGCATTAAAAGATTAGTACGCTTCAAGACACCTACTAAACCGATAGCAAAAAGTATCGTTGATAATATAAGGTAATGTGAAAGAGTTATTTCCATCATGAGAGTGCCTTTTCTTTTGATTCTTCAGCTAGTTTTATCTCTTCGTCTTCCATTAATGTTAAAGAGTAATCCATCTTCTTACCAGCTAAAACAATTCCTGCAATCATAGCTACAAGTAACATTACTGCAGCAACTTCAAACGGAATAAGATATTTTGTAAAAAGCACCATTCCAACAGCTTGTGAGTTGCCTACGCCTTCTATGACTGGATAAATCGCTGTAATATTTTCAGATACAATTGGAACCACAAAAATAATAACAATCAAAAGTGCTATCATTCCACTTAGTAAAAAAATTATCTGTGGTGAACGCCCATATTCTTTAACATTGCGAGTAGTATCAAAAAACATCATTCCAAAGGCATAAAGCGCCATAACAGCACCTGTATATACTATAATCTGAACCGCACCTAAAAAATCTGCTCCAAGCAGAAAATAAAATGCAGAGATAAAAATCATACCTGCTGCGAGTGCCGTCAAGGCATAAAGTGCTTGCTTTGTAAACACAGTAACACTAAACATTACTATAGTTAAAAATGCAAATAGATAAAATGCTATCGCTTCAAACATCTTTGCTCCTTAATATGCAAGCGGCGTAGTTTTAACGCGCTCGTCTTCATGAGGTGTAACAGCACCAAAGCCGTCAAACTCTTTTTGTGTGCCAGAAATGGCGGCATCAATTGGTGTTAGCATGTCGCTAAAATCAGTAAAGTGGGCGCGTTGATCTGATACATTTTCATAACGTGGACCATGCACAATTGCTAATTCTGGACACACTTCCGCACAATACCCACAAAAGATACATCGTCCCAAATTAATCGTGTAGTCTGTTACTAACTTACGAGAATTCTCATCTAATTTAGTCTCCATGCGAATACAGTTGGAGATACAGATTTTTTCGCATAAACCACAACCAATACAACGCTCAGTCCCAGATTCAAAAAGACGCTGCATCTCGTGAACTGCACGATAACGCGGACCAACAGGAAGCTTCTCTTTTGGATATTGCACAGTGTGAATATCAAATTTAATCATTTCTCGAAAAACAACCCATAATCCAACAAATAGCTCTCCTTTAAACGTACGACTTGCCGCGCGTTTAACTTTTCCCCATCCTGTTGTAGGATAATCAGGTATATCTACATGAAAGTAGTTTTGTTCTGCGACATTTCTATCTTGAAATTGCTCTAAACTCATCATTACCCCTTAAAACATCATCACGATGCCAGTAATTACAATATTAATCACGGCTATCGGCATAAGAACTTTCCAACACAACCACATCAACTGATCTGGTCGAACATCTGGCCAAGCGGCTCTTGTCCATAAGAAAAAGAAAAAGATAAAAGATACTTTTGCTAATAAAGCCAAGGCGCCTAATCCACTACCATCGCCATAGCCTCCTAAGAAAAGAATAGCAATAACAAATGAGATAAAGAACATATTTGCATATTCACCGATGAAGAAAAGTCCCCAACGCATACCTGAGTACTCAGTACCAAATCCATCAATAATTTCATGATCGTTTGCTACTAAGTGAAAAGGAGTACGTCCTGTTTCAGCAAAACCAGCAATAACAAAAAGAACAAATGCCACTGGTTGAGACCAGACGATCCAAGAAGCAATGCCACCAACTTGATAATTGTTGAAATCAATAAGCGAGAGCGAACCTACCATCATTAATGGAGCAAGAAGCGCAAGACCTGTAATAACCTCATACGAAATAAAAATAGAAGCCGCGCGAGCAGTAGAAATCAAAGCCCATTTATTCGCTGATGCTAAGCCTCCAAGAAGTGGACCATAAAGACCTATGCCCATAACTCCGAGGATGTATAAAATACCAATATTAATATCTGCAAGAATAGGATGAACTTCATATCCAAACATTGTAAAAGATGGCATAAATGGTATCGCTGCTGCTGCCATAAATGCAGTAGCAGCTGTAATGACAGGAGCAATCTTAAAGATTGGGCCTACAACATTTTGTGGAACGATATCCTCTTTTGTGAAAAGCTTGATACCATCTGCAGCGATCTGTAAAAGTCCGTAAGGACCAACATGCATTGGTCCAAGACGTCTTTGCATAAATGCCAAGACCTTACGCTCAAAATAGGTACCAAAACCTGCGAGAGCCGAAAATACCAATAAAATAACGACGATTTTAACAACCGTCTCTATAAGAAACGCTATATCCATCTATTACACCTTTGTATAAGAAGCTGAACTAAAACGATAACCGCTAAAGAGTGCCTCAGAGTTGAGATTAACATCGAATGTCGGAAGATACGCAATCTCACCATCGATTTTATTATCATGTATCATAACTGCGCGCACTTCGCCTTGAGCGGTTTTTACATTTACTTTGTCACCAGCGTTTAATGCGTGTTTGCTCATAAATGCTTCACTACCATACAATCCGCCCTCGCCGTGAAGCTGATGACTTGCATTTGTGAATGCTGTAAATTGAAGAACTGGATTTGCCAAATAGACAATATCGCTTTGTATGGCTATGTCTTCTAATTCATTTACTGATTCATTGGAGCTACGGCGTATGCCTATGCGTTTGAGTAGATATCCACGAACTTCCTCGCCACTATTTGTATAGTGATTTGGTAGATCATCAAAAGACTCTCTTGAGAAGCCTTTTACAACTCCTAGTTCTTTTGTATAGTCTATAGTGTATTTTGCATCCAGACCCAAGGCGTTAGCTATATCATTTAAAACATATCCGCCATAACTAAGCGCTACATTTGTAGGATTCACACGCTTGTTAATGCTCGTTAAGGTACCCTCTTGCTGGTTCAATGCTGGCATATCTAAATCTCCATCACCCAAGGCAGAAAGCGTAAAGTCAGCTTTTGTATTATATCCAATAGTATATTCACCGACTTCCTCGTCAAGATCACAAATAAGACTAACACCTAAGGTGTTTGCCAGAGCTGGAATCATCACTAATTCAAATTGAGTATATTTTTCAACTAAGGCAACAAGTCGTGCTAAGTTTCTAGAGTTTGGATGCGTATAAAGATCAGGTCCAACCATAAGAGAGAATTTCTCTTTTTTCTTAAGGAATTTTTGAAGTTTCTCATCAAAGTCAGCTGGAGCACCTAATTGTGCTAAAAGTGCATTATCATCAACTTCAACTTCTTTGGAGACCTTTTTAGGAACCATTTTTTTCTTCTCTACTTCAACTTCTTCCTCTTCGCCAGTCTCTTTATTGAGTTGTTTTACCATGACTTTTTCGATAATCTCTTCTTTTATCGTCTCTTCGATGGTAATCATCTTCTTAGAGTGAAAAGAATCAAGGTATTTAGTAATATCTTTAGGAAGATTCTCTTTATCTGCAAATAGATCTAGCATTAAGTAAAGCGCAGTCTCTTCTTGAAGCGGTGCATGATTAATGCTCATCACATTTTTACTCAATCCATCAATAACAGGGTCTTTAATAGGGTGGAAATAGAGTCCAGCACCTTTATTCATTGTTATTGAGTTATTAAAAGCAAAACGTGCATTTGGGTTATCCGTTTTAAGCGCAGATCCAATAGAGACTACAAAATCTGAAGCATGTACCATTTTTAAATCTGCACCATAAAGCTGTTGCCCGCTAATTTTAGAGTAATCATCTAAAAATGTTTTAAACACTTTTGCTTCGTTGTTGATAAGCTTGTATCCACGCTCCTCTTTTAAGCGACGCAAGATAAAAGCTTCTTCGTTTGTGATACTAGAAGTAAAGGCGATGGTATCTGCTTTTTTAAAAGCTGCAATAGCTGCATTAAACGCGGTTTCGTCTTTTACAGCATCAGCATTTTGAAAATCATAACCATAGCGTCCCGCACCACAGAGTGAAACATAGTTCCATTCATTTTTAACGCGGTAGATTTTTTCATCACTATTTTCAATATCGGTATGCTTCACATCATAAGAAATCTGACATCCAGCACTACAGTGTGCGCATGTAGCTGGAACCTGTTTTTGCTCCCAGGCATTTGATGCGTATTGAAAGTCAGATGAGACGAGGGCACCAACAGGACAAACAGCAGTACACTCACCACAATCCGTACAATCAAGCATATCGCTCCTATCTGCTGTGCCAATAAGTGATTTATTAAGCTTATTCCACATAGCATAGGCATCTTTTGGCATTTGGGCTTTATAATCAGTATTAAGTGCATCACCGCCACGAGGCACTGTTTTAATAGCCGCATCACCAATCATATCTTTACAAACAGTTGTACAGCGCTCACACACAATACATAAAGCAGGGTCATAGTGAATAAGCCCCCAATCAACAGCTTCTTTATGGGTATCAGGTACCGAGTAACTTTGTGAATCAACACCAACTTCAAGCGTATAATTTTGCAACTCACACTCACCAGACTGATCACAAACACCACATTCAAGTGGGTGATTTACATCATACACTTCCATGATAGCACGTTTTTCAGTCTCGATATTTTCTGTTGTTGTAGTAATATTCATCCCATCTTTAGCTTTGGCATTACAAGCATACACTTGTTTTCCATCAGCTTCAACAAGACAGATACGACACGCCAATGTTGGACTGCAACGCGTCAGATAACAGATAGCAGGAATAAAGATATTGTTTGCACGAGCAGCATTTAAAATAAATTCACCTTCTCGTGTTTGAATCTCTTTCCCATCTATGGTTATAGTAATATTATTTTCCATTAGACCCTCTCTATTTTAACTTGAGTATAACGATAAGCAGCACTTTTTTCAAACATATCGAAGTCTGGATTGAGTGCTACTGTACCTTTTAGCTTACTGCTAAGCTTAAACTTACGCGTTATTGTTTGTCCATCCACGCTGAATGTAACTTGTTCACCGCTTTTAATTTTTGCAGCATCTGCAAATTGTTGCGAGCCAATTAAAATCGCCTTATCGATAATTTGATGCGCTTTATCAGTAAAGCGGTTAAATTGTGATATTGGGTTACAATTGTAGATAACACTTCCATTAAACTCTCTGATATCAGCAATTTCACTTGGCGATTCGCTTGCTTTAAGCTTGGGATTGTCCAGTTTGTATCCGCGAACTTGTGTGCCATCATTAAGGTAGCAATTATCTAAATCATCAAAGGCAACGCTAGAGTAACCTTTCGCAGTAGGAAGCTTACATGTAAAGTCAATAAGATGCTTACATGTAAGACCTAAAACATTAGCAATATCACTCAGCTCATAGCCATGATAAGGAAGCCCTGCATTTAAAGGAACGACTTCTTTGTCTATTGATGTAAGCGTTCCTTCTTGTTGGTTCATTGCAGGCATATCCAAATCTCCATCACCAAGAGCACTTAAAACAAAATTAGCTGGAGCGTTATATCCTAGACTAGGTGCAGTCATCTCATCATCTAAATCACAAATAAGACTCACACCTAAAGTATTGGTGTTGCTTGGTATTATCATAATATCAAAATCACTATAACGGTCTAATAAACCTGCCATTCTAGCAATGTTTTCTGCTTCTGGATGTGTGAATAAATCCGCACCTAAAATAAGTACTGGAGCTTTTTTGCGATTTTTATACCTATTTAATGTTTCAAATTCTTCTTCTCCAACACTAGTCTCACCACAGATATAGCCCTCATCAAGAGAATCTAAAAATTTTGAAAATGTTTTTCGATGCTCATCTGCAATAAAGTTCTCACACAAGAGCGCTAAAACACCCTCTTCTGAGCCTACTTCATATTTTACATACTGAGACACAATATTGCGAATCATATCATCTTCAAAAGGGTGCATAACGCTGACATAGGCGCGATTATTGTTTACTGCTTGTGCTAACGCAAAGCGAATCATCGGATTGTCTTGAGATACCGCACTTCCTAGGGTTATTGCATAGTCGCAATTGCGAATGGTATCTAAAGTCGCACTATAAAGCGTACAGCCACTCACTGAAGTATATGCTTTCATAAAATTCTGATATGCTTTTGCTTCAGCATTTATCAATTTATAACCGTGTTTCTCTTTAAGTCCTTGAAGAATATAAGCTTCTTCATTGCTTATCATAGAGGTGAAATGAATACTTTTCGCAGATTCAAAAGCCCCTATAGCCTTAGCAAAAGCCTCTTTGTCCTTACATGTAACGCGATTTTCATAGTCGTAGCCAAAGCGTCCTGCTCCACAAAGGGAGTCGTGATCGGCTTCATTTGTGACACGATAAATCTCTTTATCCTTAAATGTAGAACCAATACCAACTTCCTTGACTTCATATTCAAGAGCACAAACACTACTGCAATGAGCGCAAGCAGATGGAATTTTTTTCAACTCCCAAGCATTTGCAGTGTATTTAAAATCACTGCTTGCCATTGCTCCAACAGGACAGACAGAGATGCATTCGCCACACTGAATACATTTAGTAAAATGGTTATCTATCTCTGATTTATAGCCACCTGGCTTGATGTATAAAGCTTCAGAACCCACTACTTGATTGCACACAGCCGTACATTTTTCGCACATAATACAAAGATATGGATCATAGCTTAGCACACCCCATTTCTTAGGCTTGCGTTTTTGCTCTTTTGTAGCAAAATCTTGTTGGGCTACTTGAAATTCTAAGGTTTTATTTTGTAAATCACACTCACCACTTTTGTCACATACACCACATTGTAACGGATGATTTACGTTGTAGAGCTTCATAATATTTTGACGTTCATGGAACAAGTCATCAGAATTAGTTGTGATACTTACACCCTTTGTTGGCGGTGTGTTACAGCTTAAAATAAAACCATCCATATCTTTAACCTCAACAACACACATACGGCATGAAGCATTAGGAGTGGTTTTAGCTAGGTAGCACATCGTAGGAATATAAATACCCTCGCGACGCGCCACTTCTAAAATTGATTCACCTTTTTTGCCAATAACTTCTCGACCGTTAATAGTAAAATTAATACTCATCATAGCCTCCTAGTGTGCGACCATAGCAATGTAATAACATCGCATACAGCGTTCGGCTTCATGAAGAGCTTCATCTTGAGTAAAACCAAGGTTTATCTCTTTGTTGTTGTCCCTGCGGGTATCTACATCTAGCTTTTCGCTCTCAGAACGCTCAATGCCTGGCATCCACCCCGTGATTATCTCATTTTTATCATAAACACGCATTTTACGAAGATGATCTTCCATAATCTCATCATCACTGAGCGTAATTTCACCTGTTTGCATATAACGAACCATGACAGAAGCTGCACGCTTGGCTTGTCCAACTGCATTAACGATAGTCATCGGGCCATATTCACAGTCACCTGTGGCAAAGATACCCTTGCGTGATGTCATATAATCCTTACCATTTGTTTTAATAGTTGCCCACGATGTCATATTGATATCCCACTCTTCAGGCAAGAGATCAAGATCAGCGCTTTGAGAAACGGCTGGGATTAAGAAATCAACATCTCTGCTAAAATCAGCTCCCTCAATTTTAAGTAACTGTGCGCGACCACCATTAGGATCAGGGACAAGTTCAAACTTATTAAAATCAAGTGATTTTAACACATCATCTTCATCATTCATGCGTTCAACTGCAGAGTGAAAAATAAACTCAACACCCTCCTCTACAGCTTCATGGTACTCTTCGTAAGTTGTGTTACGGATAATTGTTTTCTCATCACGACGATAGATCATAATAACTTTTTTTGCGTTTGCACGAATAGAGCAACGCACAACATCCATGGAAGTAAATCCGCCACCGACACAAACAACCGTTTTGCCTGTTAAATCCACAGGCTCACCTATTCCATACTTTTCCCAAAGGTTAATCTGATCAAGCATCTCAATAGCACTCCAATAGCCTTCAATTTCAGGACGTTCATTAGCACAACGTACTTTCTTAGAGATGCGTGTTCCAACTGCAATCATTACTGAATCATAATCTTTTTCAAATTGACGCAACATATCAGGAGTAACTCGAGCGTTAGTGATAAAATTAACCCCTAAATCTCTAACTGCTTCGATATCTTCATTGTATTTGCCAATTGGCATGCGGTATTCAGGAACACCTACTGCTACTTCGCCACCTAAAACAGGAAGCTCTTCATAAACATCACATTCTACACCTTCAAGTGCTAAGTAGTATGCCGTGGTAAGTCCAGCAGGTCCCGCGCCAATAATGGCAGCTTTTTTACCAATAGGCTTTTTCTGTTTTTCAGGATGAAAATATCCAAATCCATGATCTGTTTCATAGTCGGCACCGATACGCTTAAGTTCCATAATAGAAATCGCAGAATCCAAATTTATACGGCGACACTCATCTTCACAAGGGTGAGGACAGACACGACCACAAGTGTGCGCAAGTGGCATTGTCTGTCTTGTTGCCGCTACAGAATTTTCTAATTTAAGATCTCTTACTCCCTCGATATACGCAGGAATATCAACATGGGCAGGGCAGGCATCTGTGCAAGGTGCTGTAATCTTAGCTATATAATTAACATCTTTATTGTAGTGTTTAGAAGCTTTTTGTTCATTAATACAAATAAGAAATTCATCTTCAAAATGTGACATCAAATCAAGTAAAGGAGTCGGAACTGTTTTACCAATTTCACATTTAGAAGTCATTTGCATAGTTTTTGACACCTCTTTAAGGTGATCCATATCAGCCATGCTCCCTTCGCCACGAGCGATTTTATCAAGTAAATCATACAAGATTCTACCACCCCAACGTCCTGGCGCACAACGTCCACATGCTTCAGAATAGACCTGATATTGTGCGGCATATTCTGTTGCAAGTCGCACTACATCCACATCTGGATTAAATAGTGCAACACCATCCCAGCCAATGAAGGCTTTTGAACTTGCGTGTTCGTTATACTGCTCAGGCAGATTATATGCTGATTCTTCCCATGCGTCTTCGGGTTTGCCAATATTGTTAATCGACTCGCCACGCCATGTAGAAAAATAGACTTTACTCACACAATGTCCTTATTTTTTAACCACAATGGTCCAGTCAGCTTCATTAAATTTTAATGAGTTGATTAGTGTATAACCATTGCTCTTCATCAAGTCAGCAGAACGCTGAATTGATGAAAAATCGCCAATTTCAAACAAGAAGATAATTACCTCTGCTGCATCAGCCTCTTTTTCCATAATCTCTACCATACGATCATCAAAGTCCGCATGTAAATGTCGTAAATCATAACGTCTCATACAATCTCCTTAACGATCAATTTCGCCGAATACAATATTGGTAGTACCAATAATTGAAACAACGTCTGGAATATAGTGTCCCGGAAGCAAATCTGTTAAAACCCCTGTGTGCCAAAATGATGGTGCACGTAGTTTTAAGCGATACGGGTATGGTCCTCCTTGGGAATTAATAAAATAACCAAGTTCTCCTTTTGGAGATTCAGTTGGAATATACACTTCACCGACTGGAGGACGCATGCCCTGAGTTACAAGCACAAAGTGCTGCATTAAAGAATAGTTTTGTGTCATAATATCTAGTTTTGGCGCTGAGATATATTGCGGTGCATGTGCCATTAGTTCTGTTTGATTATTCTTTTGTGTTTCAGCATACATATCAATACATTGATACAAAATTTTTGCAGATTCACGCATCTCTGCCATATAGATCTTGTAACGTGCATAGTTGTCACCCTTATCTGAAACAGGGATATTGAACTCAACCTCATCATATAGTTCGTATGGCTCTTCTTTGCGAATATCCCACTCGACGCCAGATGCACGAAGCATAGGACCCGTACAGCCCCAACTTAGTGCCATTTCAGTAGGAATAATTCCTACATTTTCCATACGCATCAACCAGATACGGTTAGTATCAAGTAGATCTTCATAATCTTTCATGTTTTCAGGTAATTTATCTAAAAATACTTTCAAATCATAGATAAAATTATCTTGAATATCTAAAGGGACACCGCCAATGCGGATAGCCGCATGAGTTAAACGTGCACCACAATAATCTTCAATAATATCCATAAGGTATTCACGCTCACGAAAGGCATATAAGAAAACTGTCATTGCACCAACATCTAGTGCAGTTGTCGCTAGCCAGAATATGTGAGACATTAATCGATTAAGCTCAAGCAACATCATGCGGATAACTTTTGCACGACGTGGCACTTCAAGACCGATCAGTTTTTCAACTGCTAAGGCAAAACCATAGTTATTTGAACTTGAAGCGATATAATCCATACGATCAGTTGTCGGCATAAACTCATTATAAATCATATTTTCAGCCATCTTCTCCATGCCACGATGAAGATATCCGATATCTGGATGTGCTTTTACAATCTGTTCTTGTTGTAGATGCAACATCAGACGTAACTGCCCGTGAGCTGATGGATGCTGAGGACCAAAGTTTAGTACTAGCTCATTATCATCACGGTCAAAGGTGATATTTTCAAAAAATGGACGTAATCTATTTGTATTTTGCATGCGTCCTCCTATCTTTTTCTGTCGCGAATAATCTGCGATTTATCTTCTTCAAAGCCTTCAATCAAGAAAACGCCATCATCTTCTTGATATGCAAGCGGTGTTTTCTCTTGATCGGGGTTAAACTCAGCTCCCTTAGGTACTTCATGCCCTAAACGAGCAAAACGTTCCGTGTCATAGCGATCAACTCGAGCAGTATCACGGATTTCAGGCCCAATGATATCTCGAGCTTCTTTCCCAAAAATCTTATCTACCTCATACCAAGCAGCGAACTCGTCACCTTGAAGTGGATATGTTTTACGCAGTGGATGCCCTTCCCAATCGTCTGGCATTAAGATACGTTTCATAAATGGATGATTATTGATAATAACACCAAACATATCATACATCTCACGCTCTGCCCAATCTGCTGAACGAAAAAGTGATTGAACACTCTCAATAGGCTGTTTTTCATCTATAAAACACTTAATGCGAAGACGCTTACGCTTCGTCATACTTAACATCTGATAGAAAACTTCAAAACCACCACGCTTGCTTATCCAGTCTATAGCGCTAAGTTCTGAGAGTTGTGTATAGCCACATTCATCTCGTAAAAGTTCTAATGTTGCTACATTATCTTCAGGCTTGATATATACAACCATCTGATCTACTTGAATAAAAGCTTCTAAAACTGTAATCTTCGCATCTTTTATAGCTTTTAAATCTTCGCTAAAAACTGCATCACTCTCTACATCAAATTTTGCTACCTGTGGTGCAACCCAGTAGCGATCTGTATAATATGCTTTTTTCTGCACATTCTCTTTAGGTGTATAAGCTCTCATTACATCAACCTTTTTGGTTTTTGTGTTTTAATCGCTTTTTGAGAACGAATCTTCTTTTGTAATAACATCACTGCGTACTGCAGAGATTCAGGGCGTGGCGCACATCCTGGTAGATACAAATCTACAGGAATCACACGATCGACTCCCTGAACTGTGGCGTAGGTATTAAACATACCGCCAGTATTTGCGCACGAGCCCATAGAGATAACCCATTTTGGCTCTGTCATCTGATCATACAGACGCTTAATAAACTCAGCATGTTTTTTTGTAAGCGTACCCGCTACAATCATAATATCTGCTTGACGAGGTGAAGCACGAAAAATCGTACCAAAACGGTCAAAGTCATACCGTGATGCACCAGATGCCATCATCTCAATACCACAACATGCCAGACCATACGTTAAAGCCCATAATGAGTTAGAACGTCCCCAGTTGACAAGCTTGTCAATAGAAGTTAAAGCGACTGGTAAGCCACCATCTTGCATATAATTTACTTGATGCTGTGCCATTCAAGCGCTCCTTTTTTCCATGCGTAAACAAAACCGATAGCTAATAATAAAATAAATAGCATCATCTCAACAAATCCAAACCAACCCAAGAGCTTAAAATCAATAGCCCATGGGAACATAAAGACAATTTCTACATCAAAAAGTAAAAAAAGTAGTGCAAATAGATAAAACTGTGGTGATATTCTATTTGGCTGTTTTGTAACTTCTGGCCCACATTCATAGACCGTTAATTTCAACTTTTCACTACTTTTAGCTGCCATGCCACGACTCGCAAGTCTCGCTATAAGTGTAGTTGCATAAAATGCACCAAACGTGAGTAGAAATAGAACAAAAACCCCAAAATAAGGGTTAGTAACGTTCATATGCTCCATATATTCAACCTTCCTCTAGTTGTTCGCTCCATATTGCTTACACTTGCTCGTAAACCATAAGAAGTCTCGTTTTTATCAAAAAACAGTTACTGAACTATATCAAAAAGAGCTTTAAATATAGTATTGAAAGATAAAGAAATGTTATTATACTGTCACTTTTCGTTACAATTCAAAGAAGAGAAAATATTAAAGTGTTGCATTAATACACACTTTACATGTAAGAAAAGACTTACATGTAAGGTATAAGATCTATTATTTTGAGAGAAAACCCATTGATTTTTCACTATCAAAACTTCCTGCTTTCTCTTTTTGAATTTCTAAAACAAAGTCTTCAAGTTTAAAAAGAGGAGTGTCGCGAATGGCTACAGTATAGGCCGCATTTTTTACGATAAGATTTATTTGACCACCTGTAAGCTGGTAGGTGCTCAACTCTTCGATATCGAAATCTTTTTCAAAATCTGCATTTTTTGGAAGCATCAGCTCCCACAGTTTTTTGCGTTGGAGCTTATTGGGCTTTTTAAATTCGATCTTATAATTAAAGCGTCTTGAAAATGCCATATCTATATTTTCTAATAGATTTGTAGTAGCTATTAAAACACCTTCAAAAGATTCTATCTGTTCTAAAAAGATATTTTGCATCTGGTTGTGCATCTGTTCAGCACCTGAAGTGACACCACTAGAGCGTGAGCCTAAAAACTGGTCGGCTTCATCCAGAAACAAGATTGGTTCCGTCTTCGATTTTTGCGTTAAATCTCTATAAGTATCAAATATTTTACGAACATTTTTCTCGCTCTCACCTACATACATTGATAAAATCTTTGAGCAATCAAAACTAAGAACTTGTCGCTTAAGAGATTTTGCCAAAGAATAAGCAGTCATAGTTTTACCAGTCCCTGGGTGACCGTAGAAAATAATACGGGCATCTACGCCTCGTTTTTTATCTTTAATACCCCAAGCATGGAGCCTACTTATTACTTCTTTGTCGAGCTGTTTCATAAGAGTTTCTAGTGTTTCACGCGTTTTAGGGTTTAAGATTACATCACTTAAAGAAGTTTGTGGCTCAATGAGTTCAAAGATGTCTTGCTCTTTAATAAGCATATCAAGTTTTAAGCGGCGTACTTTTTTCTTCTTTTGTGGATGAATAATTTTTTGTAAAACATCATCTAAGATATAAAAAGCTCTTGAGATACCCCCAAAAGGATTTAGCATCTCTTCATAATCAATAATGCCTTCATTGAGCAACTGCGCGCCATCTTCTAAAAGTGAGCGATTTTTAATACGTTCATATTCATCAATGCTCACTAAATCAATCAGCGCATTCATCTCACGCAAGTTAGCATCTGCGGCTGAATACTCCTCTTTTAGGAGTGCTAAAAAGATTAGCTGTTCTTTATCTGAAAGTTTTTTCTGTTTGAAAAAGCGATCAAGAACAACATCTTGTGAGGTCTGTTCTATCCGTTCCGCAACACGTTGTTCTAAAAGCTTTAGTTTGTTTTGAACGCGATCTATTCCCAATGAGTGTTTATGTACATTTTGACGAATTGCGCTCATTTTTTGATAAAGTTCTATACGAAAAAATTGATCTTGAAGATACTCTAAATGATCCGCATAAGGCTTAATTTCAGGCAAAACCATCTCTAAAGTACCCTCTTCGAGAAGCTTTAAAAATGAGTGCGTTAAGGCAACTTGGCTATTTAAAAGTTCTAGCAGTGTTGTCTCGCTGACTTTAGAGGGCGTAAATGACTGTTGCGTAATCCAACCAAGCTCTAAGAGTGTTTTTATGATAATAAGATTATTTAAGTAAGTGTAATTTTCACTTCCATAAATATCTTGGAGTAGATCTAAAACTAAAACATCTTCTTGACCAGAGAGATATTTTTGCGAGAGTTTTTGTAAAATGAGTGCCTCGTCCTTATCACATTTAAGATGTGAAAAAATTTCTGCTTCTCTCACATCTTTTTGTTCTATAAAATTAATGAGTTGTTTCACTCTTCTCCTTGTTTTAAATACTGTTCTTTCAAAATACGTTTCAAAATTTTTCCAGTAGCATTTTTCGGTAACTCTTCTACAATATGAACGATCTTAGGCAGTTTGAAATTTGCTAGACGCTGTTTAAGCGCTGTTTTTATAGACGCTGGCGTAATAGCACTTAAATCCATATCTTCATCAAGCTCAATGTAAGCAATAGGAATTTCACCGCTATTAGGGTCTTTGACGCCAATTACTGCAGCGTTTTTCACATAATCAAGTTTCATTAACTCTTCTTCTATCTGACGCGGATAGATATTGATACCCTTAGAGATAATCAGATCTTTCATTCTATCAACAATATAGATAAAACCATCTTCGTCCATCTTGCCTAAATCTCCAGTACGAAGCCAACCATTGACAATAGTATCTGCTGTGGCTTCAGGACGATTAAGATAGCCAAGCATAACACAATCGCCCTTGACAATAATCTCACCTATTTGACCTCGTGGAACTTCAATCATTTCGCTATCAACAATTTTTACTTCATAGCCAGGAAGTGCTTTGCCCACTGAGAGTGTTTTCTGTTCATGAAGAGGATTGATGCACACAGCAGGAGAGCACTCACTCAAGCCATAGCCCTCTAACATTTTTGCGCGGTGAAAGACTTTTGAGTATTTATTGAAAGTATCTTCACTGAGCGCTGATGCACCTGAGATAAAAGCACGAAGAGAGTTAAAGTATAAAAAATACCATGGTAATTTTGCACGAATAAGGGCGTTATAAATATCTGGAACACCTAAGAAAATTGTCACTCGCTTTAAGAGCGTTTGCTTGATGATATTACTAAATGGTAAAATTGAGCGAATTATTATAAAAGAGGCCTTTGCATAAAATGGCAACATCACCATAATAGAAAAAGTAAAGGCATGAAACATTGGAAGATAGACAATAAAGCGGTCTTTTGGCGTGATAGAAAAAGTAAGAGAAGCTCCCTCAAGATTTGAGAAGATATTTCTATAACTCATCATCGCACCCTTAGGGTTTCCTGTTGTACCAGAGGTGTAAAAGACAACTGCTAAATCATCTAGCTTTTTAGAATGAAACTTCTCCTCTAAATGAGGCTTAATAGTAGCAATTTCGTCAAATACAACATGATGCTGATCAACAACTGGAGCTTCATCTATCCAAACCGTGCGTTTAACTCCTGTCTTTACATGTAAGGATTGTACTTGTTTCACCATTTTAATAGATGTGATTAAAACTTTGGCATCACAATCATTTAAAATATAGATATATTCACTCTCTTTTAAAAGCGAATTAATAGGGACTGCTACAGCACTTATTTTTGTTGCTGCAAATACGGCTATAGCGAACTCTTTACTATTTGGAGTAATGAGTGCGACTTTATCATCAGGATGTACCCCTGAAATCTCTAAAAATCTTGCAAATGAATCTACTTTTTTTAAAAATTGTGCATTTGTAATTTTTTCATCATCTATAAAGATGACTGTTTTATCAGGATGAGATGCAGCATTATCGCTAATCATCTCATAAAAATTTTGATATGGGTAGTTTAGTTGCATTAAAATTTGTACTCGACACCTAGAGTAATTAAGTAAGCCTGTGCATTTGTAAATTCACCATCAACAATATCATTGCTTACTTTTCTACTCTCTTTTGTATCAAGGAGTGCTGACATACCAAAATTCCAAGATCTGTCCATCTGAAAACGTCCCCCTAAAGAGAGTAAAAATGCATCTGAATCTGGAAGCTCAAAATTGAGTGTCTCTTCAGGTATAGGAGTCTCATCGATTGCTACCCCTGCCATTGCAGTCCATTTTTCATAAACTTGTGTTACTCCAAGTCTATATGTGTTTGTATCCTCCCAATTTTTAGCAATAGCATCATCAAATTTTGGTGTTAATGAACCGATAGAACTTGCATAATTGAAATCTAAAGTTTTATATGTTGACCAAAAAGTACGCTCATAGACAAATTCTACTGTCGTTTTACTCTCAAATGTATATGCGAGTGCAAGATTAAGCGCTGCTGGCAATGGGACAGTGACGCTAGAGTCGCCATCATACATTTTGACCCCGCTATAATCTGCATTATCTGGAAAATAGAGTTTTGCACTTCCTGTCTCTGTCAAATCAACATTAGAGCGGTATGTAGCAGCAAGTGTTAAAGTATTTGTAGGCTTATATGTTAAAGCAAAGTTATAACCAAAATCCCAAGAATCACCCTCCATATCTCTTGAGGCAGTCGATTGACTTTTTACGATACCACTACTGTGAACTGCTCGTATTCCTGCGCCAACAGCGAGTTGGTCGTTTATCTTATAGCCTACAGTTGGATTGAGTTCAACAACTTGTAGAGTAAACTCTTTTGCATACGATTTGGCGCTTTGCTCTTCCCAGCGTTTTGATAAACCACCAGGGACAACAAGAGAAAAACCAAAGGTGGCATTGCCAAAACTTGGTGAAACGTAGTGAAAAGATGGCACTATAAAAGATTCAGATTCAGAACTTATAGCATTGGCATCTTTAGCTTTGTAATCAATTCCACTAAGCCCTATATATGTCATATCAACTTCTAAAGCGTGCGTATCTTCAAATGCCATATTTGCAGGGTTATAATAAGAGGCATCTGCTCCATGTGCATTGGCTACATAAGCCGCTGAAAGTGCCATAGAGTTGAGCGAAGTTTCTGGGATTTTATAAGCACCTGCCATTAAAAGTGAAGAGGTGATTACCGATAGTAAGGCTATTTTTCTCATTATTCATTCTCCTGTAGTGAATATAGCAGTGCGATCTCTTGATCCCAAATACTATCATCTATTGTTTCTAGAATTAAAGGGATATCATTCATGCGTTCATCATTCATGATAAAACCAAAGGTATCAAGCCCTATTTTTCCTTTTCCGATGCTTTCATGTCTATCCACATGCGAGCCTAAATCAGGTTTAGCATCATTGAGGTGCATCCCTTTTAAATATTCAAATCCCACTATGTTACCAAAATGTGCCATAGAAATATCATAAGTCTCACGTGTTCTGATGTCATAACCTGCACTAAACATGTGACAAGTGTCTATGCAAACCCCAACTCTCGACTTGTCCTCAACCCTCTCAATGATGTGTGCAAGGTGCTCAAACTTCCATCCTAGGTTACTTCCTTGTCCCGCAGTATTTTCTAAAACCAAGGTGACACCTTTTGTAACATCTAGAGTACGATTCATATTTTCAGCGATACGATTTAAGCACTCTTGCTCACTAATTTTCTTTAAAAAAGAGCCAGGATGAAAATTGAGCCTATCTAAACCAAGCAATTCACAGCGCTGAACTTCATCTATAAAAGCATGTAGAGATTTCTCTTTTTTTTCTATCTCGGGGTGCCCTAAGTTGATAAGATACGAGTCATGAGGCAGTACATGTTTGGCTAAAATACCACTCTCATCTAAATTCTTTTGAAACAGATCAATAGTAGCCGTATCTAAATCTTTTGCCTTCCATTGGCGTTGATTTTTTGTAAAAAGAGCAAAGGCCTTTGCCCCTATTTTCATAGCATTAAGAGGCGCATTAAAAACCCCTCCTGCTGCTGAAGTGTGTGCACCGATAAATTTAGTCATAATTTTACTTTTTTTTGGCGAATTATACTGAAAAACATTAGAATGGAAAAATCTAAAGTTTTGCTTAGATATAATTTCTCAAATTTGAATAACGGGAAATAGAGAAAATGATACGCAATGTATTTAAAAAAACAAGATCTAGTGGTAAATTTGATAAATATATAAAAAAACATAATATTTCAACAGAATTTATGACTATAAATAGAAAAATGGTTTCTCGGGCAATGTTCGTAGGTTTTTTTATTGCCTTTATTCCTATGCCACTACAGATGGTGGCGGTTTTAGCTATTCTTCCTTTTTTTAAATTTAATGCACCTATTGGAGTGGCTATTGTGTGGATTACCAATCCTTTTACGATGCCAGCTATTTATTATATTGAATACTTAACGGGTAATTTTTTATTAATGCGGGAAAATTCTTTGGATATTGAGATTACTATGGGGTGGTTTAGTACGCATTTAGATGATATTTTTGTACCACTTTATATAGGAGCACTTTTTTATTCTACAATTTCAGCTATCTTTTTTTATTATTTAGTTAATTGGCTTTGGATTATCTCTGTTCGCAAAGAACATCGAAGTAGAAGATCGTAAATTTAGTAATTTTAAGAGCAGTACTATAAAAGCCTGCTCTTAGCTTGGCTTATATTAAGTACAATCTCACTCGAGCTTGAGATGTACTTAAGCACCATGTTTCTAAATTACATTTTTATTTTAAGAAATAATAGTGTGAATATAGTGTGATTTATATCAAAGGGCATATCTCATATCTAATTTCAATTCCTTAAGAGATCATAATATTATAAGGACGCTCTATTTGTATAATAACTTCATCAACACTCATATGACGACTTTTTCTTAAAAACTCTTGTCCGCCAAGATAGATTAAAACTGTTGGAATCGCAAAAACATTGAAATGTGCGGAAATATTAGGTGTCTGAGAGATATCAATAGAGATGATTTTAAAATCTTGAAAATTAGCATCTATGGCACTAAGAAGCTTTGGTTTAAGTGCACGACATACATTACATGTAGGGGTACTAAAATAAATCATAACAGCAGGTTTGTTTTGTAAGGTTGCTTGTATAGTTTCAATTGTATTCATAAATGTAATTATAGCTTATTCCAAACATTTAGGCACTTACAATGTCAAAAACAATTTCAGTCTTCAGTTTTATTTTTTTAATCTCTATTATATGTGAGCCTTTGATCTCTAGTTTACTGAAATCATCGAGTGAATTTATTTCAGCAGAGGCTAATTCACGAAGAACAATTCCTCTATATGCTTTTGCCCAGTGACTCACAACTTTTGAATTTTTCATAAATTTTAAAGCAGTATAAGCTTTTGAAGGCTTATAAAATTTATCATAATAAGTAGCGCGTAAATCTAAAATATCCGAAGATTCTAAATAAGCATCAAGCATATTACTGAATGCTTTTTTATAGTAATGCTCAGGTGTAATAGAACCAATTGATTCTCCTTGTTTCACTTTATAGTCTGTAATTAAATCTCCACCTAGCAATGGACCATAGAGATTTGAGAAGATAATAGTATTTTTTTCTAAATACTCATGCGCATTAAGCCCTAATGTTCTTATATTTAAATACTCATATGCGACACCCGTATAACGTTCTATTGCTTTACATGTAAGGGAGTTAAATATATCTGTTTTGTATCGTTGTAAATCTTGCTCTTTTTTAATTCCACACATCTTCTGTAAAGCATCTGTATCATTAGAGAGGACTATTTTATTATATTCTTCTAAAATTTCATTACGATTATCTAGGTGAAATAGTAGCTCATTGATTGGTGAATACTGCCCACCTTGGCGCTTTCCCTCTGAAGGAGAAAAAAGTATTTTTAGCATATCAGCTCCTTTGTTACGCGTAATTGTAACAAGTTTTTGAAATTCTTTTGTAAAACCC
>CAMZLS010000051.1 GCA_947311765.1 uncultured Helicobacteraceae bacterium | reverse complement strand
GTCCACTCTTTGATAAGCTTATAGTCTTGAAAAACAATGCCTAAGTGACGGCGTAAGAAGTTGAGTTTTTTAGGCTGAATATCTCTCATCTCTACACCACCAACGATAAGGGAACCGTGCTGTGGTTGGAGTGCTCCAAAAAATGATTTGAGTAGAGTTGATTTTCCGCTTCCACTCGCTCCTGTTATAAAAACAAAACTACCAGACTCTATAGAGAGCTCAATATCATTGATAATAGTTTCGTCTTTGTTGTATGCTAGGGTGAGGTTTTGGGCATAGATGACTTTATCCATGGAGTAACTCTTTTAAATAATTATGTATTTTTTGGTTCGTAGGTGAAGAGACGGGAAGTTCTGGAAAATACTTACATGTAAGGTGTGATGTGTCAATAAGTAGGTAGAGATGCTCAGGACGCTCAAAACTTCCCATAGCTATGCGATACAATAAACTTCCATCTTCGATATGATAAAGACGCTCAAAATGGATAAATCCCTCTTTATAGCGCAAGGTAGTGCCATTGAGGTCTATAAGAGATTCTTGAGATATATCGATAGTGTCAAATAAAAAATCATAATTCTCTTTTAAAGGCTCACTGACTTGGCTGTTTGTCATGGTAATGTCATAGATATTTTTTTCCATACGCTTCCAGCGGTCTTCATATTTGCTACTGATGGCAATATCGAGATTTTTATTTATCTCTAGTGCAACTTGATTTCGAGAGATAAATGTTTCATAAGAGTAGGCATAATAGTTCTCACTATCAGTACGCAACTCCAAGCGTCCCCCTTGCTTCAAAACCCGCTCAGATTCATCAATAAATGTTTTAGAGATAACTCGGCGATTTGGCTTTTTATCCCAAGGAACGGGGAAATGCACAAATATTTTTCCTACAATATTTGAGGGGACGAGCTCTAAAAAGAGCCGTGCATCATAATCAAGCACCAAGAGATTATCAAGATTTTTAATAGAGATTTGCTTTAAAACTTGCTCAATAGAGGCTTTGTGAATCTCAATGCCGATAAAAAGTGTCTCTGGATTTTTCTCGGCTTGATGGAGAAGATGTCTTCCCGAACCAAAACCAACTTCGATTTGAATCTCTTTATCAAGTGGAAAATTATGAACAAAGTAGTTGATATTTTTAAGGGCAGTATCATTTTGAAGATGAATGTTTTTTGCACCCTCATCTACATTAGAAGAGATAACTTCTGTATCACTTGCTTTTGCGTAGGCTAAGAGAGCGTGTTTAATGAGATAATTGGGTGAGGGTCTTGTTATTTTGTCACTTTTGATAAGAATTTTATTGTCATTTTCTTTCACAAGAAGAAAAAAAGATTTTCCCTCATACGATGTTGCAATGAGCTTTTCATCAGGATGTTTATGATTTGTCGCAAGAAAATCAAAGCTAATTTCATCTTCACTTGTGGGAAATGAAAGCTGTTTAAACTCTTTTACATGTAAGTGTGGCATAGGCTATTTTGCCTCAAATGAGAGTGTGATAGCTTCGCTTGGCTTGGAGCGGATGCCATATTGATTTACGGCTACAATTTGGTAAAGATAGGTGATGTCAGGTGTAATTTCACGGTCTTTAAAAGATTCTTGCGTAATATTTTTGATCTCTTGGACACTACTTTTGAGCCAACTCTCTTTTTTTGTTTTAATCAAAATATAGCTCACGGTATCCAAGTCAGCATGTTTCCAATGTAAGATAACGGAATGATCTTGTAATTTTCCTGTAAATGAAAGCGGTGTTTTTGGTTTAGCAAGACTCATGCCTTTTACAGCAGTTTTAGCTAAAGGGCTCTCTAGGCCATCTTCATCAACAGCTGTAACTTTGTAATAGTAAACAGTGCCATCATCTTCAATAGTGTCTTTAAATGAATTTTCAGTAAGTTTAACATGGTACTTGTAGGAGCCATCTAGGCTTGAAGAGCGATAGATATTGTAATGAGATAAGTTTTCACATTGACTTGGATTCCACGAGAGTAGAATTTTTTTCGGTAAAGTCTGTGTTGCTTGGATATTTAAGATAGCTTCGGGAAGAGGTTTTGTAACGACTGTGACAATTTCACTAGGGACTGACTTGATATCATTATAAGTTATAGCAAAAAGGCGGTATTGATAAATCTCATTATCATCTAAGTTGGTATCTATATATTCGGCAGTGAGACGATTTTTTATGTTTGCAATCTCTTTGAACTGTGAATCTATCTTGCGTTTACGCTCAAGTGTGTAGCCTTTAATTTGTGTGTCAGTATGTGGTCGCCAGATAAGTTTTGCGCTTCGTGGCATATTCCCAATAGAGCGGAAAAAACTGACCGATGCGATACGCGCTAGAGTACTTGCTCTATATGTCTTGCTTCCAAGTGATTCAATACCCTTGGCATTATAGCTTGAAAAACGATACGCGTAAGCACTGTTTGGCAGAAGATTTTGATCAACAAAATGCGTAGCGTAAGGGGTCTCTATCTTTGCTATGCGATGAAGCTTTTCATTTTTCTCGCTAGGGTTTGAACGGTAAACATAAAAGCCTTTTACTCTTGAATCACTGATGCTTTGCCACTCAAAGGCGATGGCATTCATTTCACCGATGTGCCCATTGAGTACAGGTGTTGGTAAGCTATTGTCAATAAGAACTTTTGCAGAAACTTCAGGCTGTTTGCTACATCCACTATAAAGAAATGTCATCAAAATGATGGCTAAAATTTGAAGGCTGTATGCTTTCATCAAGGCTCTCCTGATTAAAATGAGTAGTTAAATAATCTTGCATTTTCGGTGCAATATCCGCACTAAATTGTATGCTTTGCCCACTTTTTGGGTGCACTAAATACATAACATAAGCATGTAACATAATTCGCGCAATTTTAGCGTTTTTGCTCTTAATACCGTATAAATGATCACCTATAATATGGCGATTGATTGTTTCTAAGTGAGCACGGATTTGGTGTGTTCGCCCAGAAAAGAGCTTACAGCCGATAAGTTGCAACTTTTCATCATTGCTAAGAAGTAGAGAACTAAAAAGTGTTTTTGCCTCTTTTCCATGCTCTACATCTGCCATTTTCAGTCTATTGTTATGGCTACGTCCTATTTTTGCCTCGATAGTTGTGAGTCGGTTTTTTAAAGGTGGTGTGATAACTGCTAGGTAGTAGCGTCCCATAGTTCTATCTTGAAGTTGCCTAGAGAGATGTTCATGCGCTACATTATTTTTAGCAACAACCATTACACCGCTTGTACCTTTATCAAGTCTATGGACTATCCCGTGACGCTCTTCACCGCTGATAGTAGAGAGTGAGATGCCTTTATGAATAAGCCAATCTACAAGTGTCGCTTCTTTTACACTTGGGGCAGGGTGGACAGTGACTCCAGAGGGTTTGTTGATAACTAAGATATCATCATCTTCAAAGAGGATTTCGACATCAAAATTAATAGGAAGAGCTTCTTGAGGAACTACTTTTGGAAAGCTTACATGTAAAGTTTGCCCTATTTTTAATTTCAGACCAGGTTTTGTAACAACTTTGGTATCTATTCTTACTGAGCCTTGTTTAATTAAATAAGCCACTTGATTGCGTGTTTCACCTAGTGCTTGCGCTAAAAAAGAGTCTAAGCGTTCTACTTGGGTGACTTCAAATGTAGTTTCTTGGGACATAATCTAACCTTACATGTAATATAATAAAAATAAAATTCTTTTGAAGGAATAATAAGTGTGGAAAATTGATAGGCGTATTTTAGCACATTTTGATTTTTTCACCATTATCCTTATAGTGCCTCTTGTATTTGTTTCTGGATGGCTCATTGGTGAGATTCATCCAAGTTTAGCGAATAAACATACTGTATATATTAGTGTTGGGGCACTTGTGTTTGTATTTTTTCTTCTGCTTCCTGTTCGGCGTTTAAGCTGGATGATACCACTTTTTTATTGGCTCAATATTATTTTACTAACAGCTGTAGAATTTATAGGTCACAGTCGTCTTGGTGCGCAACGATGGCTAGAGATTCCTTTTGTCAGCTTTACCTTGCAGCCATCTGAGCTTATGAAACCTGCATTTATTTTGATGCTAGCTTATTTAGTTTCACGCAATCCACCTCCCGCTGGCGGATATGCATTGAGAGATTTTTTAAAATTTATGTTTTATATACTGCTACCATTCTTTCTTATAGCTAAAGAGCCAGACCTTGGCACTGCTACGGTTCTTCTTATGTTGGGGATGACTTTGCTTTTTATTGTTGGTGTGAAGTGGCAGATATGGGCTGTTTTAATTGCAACATTCCTTCTCTCTTTGCCTCTAATATATACACAACTGCATGATTATCAGAAAAAACGCTTGAGTGATTTTGTGGGCGAAAAGCCTAGTTATCATGTCCAACAATCAATCATCGCTATCGGTTCAGGTGGGATGATAGGACAGAGTAAAGAAGATGCGACTCAGACACAAATGAGATTTTTACCTATTGCTTCGAGTGATTTTATTTTTGCTTATGTTGTAGAGCGATTAGGATTTTTAGGAGCTTTAACACTTATTGGTGTTTATATATTATTGGTATTGCATCTGATGAGTATCGCTATGTGGAGCGATGATTATTATATAAAAGTCGTTAGCGCAGGAATATCTACGCTTATTTTTATCTATATGAGTGTCAATATCGCAATGACTATTGGATTTGCCCCAGTTGTAGGTGTTCCTCTCCCTATGTTTAGCTATGGAGGGAGTAGTTTTGTAAATTTTATGGTTTTAATTGCCATCTTAGAAAATTTGCTTACCTTCCGTTTTCGAGATATGTATGATGTTAGAGGGAAAAAAAGCTTCGTCTAATATTACTTTTAGAAAACTATCTGTATAATTTCGCTTTCCAACTTAGAGTGGGTCTTTAGCTCAGTTGGTTAGAGCCCTCGGCTCATAACCGAGTGGTCGAGAGTTCGAGTCTCTCAGGACCCACCAACCCACAAATTTCAAACCAATCCAAACCAATCCAAATTAATCCACAAAACACCAACAACAAGGGACTTTCAAGCCTTTATTTGATAGTATTTTTCCTAAATTTATATTATTCTGTCCATATCAATCCTAATAAATCCACAAATAATAAGGGTCAGTTTTGGGGTTGGGGTCAGATATGCCAAAGAGTGTGAAACCGCTTAGTGATGTGGAGATAAAAAGGGCTAAGGCAAGGGAAAAGCAATACAAGCTTTATGATGGGAATGGGCTTTTTTTGCTTATTCGTGCGAATGGGAAGAAAGTTTTTAAGTTTCGTTATAAATTTAGAGGGAAAGATGCTGAGAAAACTTTAGGAGAGTATCCTATCTTGAGTCTAGGCGGTGCTCGTAAGAGGGTCAGCGATAATGCTGTGCTTACTTTTGATGATGTTGCGGATAAATATTTTTCTTTTAAAGAGAAAGAGTTGAGTTATGATTATTTGAAAAAGCAGAAGAGTAGATACAAATATTTTGTTAACTCAGCGTTTGGAAGTGCAAATATAGAAGAGATTAGTAAAAAAGATATCATCAGCGCTATAAACAATGTACCAAACGCTAACACGCGAAGCACTAAACAGACTGATGTAAGAGAGACTATGCGGATTGTTTTGCTTCTGATAAACAGCATCTTTAAGTACGCTCTCTCTAACGACTTAACTAAAAACACCGCTTATATCACGATAGATGCGAGTGGTCTCATTCCAAAACGAGAAAATACGCACTACAAAGCAATCACGAATGAAGATGAGTTTCGTTCGCTCTATATGCTCCTGAATGACTATATCGGTGATGTTAGCACAAAGTATGCTCTGCTTTTTATAGCGCATACGGCTTTAAGAAGTCAGAATGTAAGATTTTTGAAGTGGGAAAATATTGATTTTAAAAAGAAGATTATAGAATTTAGCAAAGAAGAGATGAAAGCTCGTGATCCATTTCG
>CAMZLS010000050.1 GCA_947311765.1 uncultured Helicobacteraceae bacterium | reverse complement strand
CTCTGTAGCCTTTTCGCTTGTGGCTTGGATGAGTTGATTTATCTCACCAACATTGAGTAAAAGGTTACGAATGCCATCTTGTTCTTGGGATTTATCAAGCATTTTTTGTTCACTTGCTGTATCAAAGGTAAGGAGCTTGATAACGCCATCTGCGTCGCTATAGAGATGCGTAATGACTCGTGAAAGTTTAGCGCGAACCTGTTCTGTAATAAGTTCAATATTTTTAGTGTACTCTGCTATGTCTGTAGTCGTTTCTAGGATTGTAAGCATATCTGTGAGAGGAATTTTCTCATGTAAAAGTGCTTTAAAAACTTTCTGAATAAGACCAACATTCGCCACTTTGAAAAGATCTTCAACAACAACAGGGTAATCCCCTTTTATTTTTTCAAGTAGAGTTTGTGTCTCTTGGCGTGTAAGCATCTCTTCGGCATGTTGTTTGATAAGCTCACTCATATGCGTTGAGATAACGGTAGCAGGATCAACAACAGTGTAACCATACATAATAGCATCTTCTTTTTTGTCTGGGGCTATCCATAGGGCGTCAAGACCAAAAGCAGGCTCTTTTGTAGGCTCTCCTGCTAAATCTCCTGTTGCCATACCGCTATCCATTGCTAAAAAACGATCAGGCTGAATTGTACCATCGCCAATACCTACGCCTTTGAGTAAGATTTGATACTCATTGGCAGCTAGGTGAAGATTATCTCGAATTCGTACTTGGGGCATTAAAAAACCAAAATCAGAGGCAATTTTACGCCGCATAGAACGGATGCGTTCGAGCAAGTCTCCGCCTTGTGCGGCATCTGCTAGACGAATGAGTTGATAACCAAGGGTTAGCTCAATCATCTCTACTTTTAAGATGTCACTTAAAGCTGCTTCCTCTTCTTGAGCGATCTGTTCTTGAGATTTTTTAGGTGCTTGAGAGCTAGACCCAACAGATGAAGTAGCCCCTGTCTTGCTTGAAGCAGCATCAGGTCTTTTAGTTAAAGATGTGTTTGAAGTATTAAAAAGCTCTAATTCGCCCTTGTTGTATTTATATAAAGCATATCCAAGTCCTGTAAATATAAGTCCAACAAGACCCATGGAGAGCGTAGGCAGACCTGGAACTAAGGCAAACATAATCATAATGAAACCAACAATCATCATAGTACGAGCATTTCCCATAAGCTGAGAGATTGTTCCCTCTGCAAAATTAGTACCATCGCTAGATGAACGCGTGATCATAATGCCAGTTGCAGTAGAGATAATAAGAGCAGGAATCTGAGAAACTAAACCATCCCCGATAGTTAAAATAGTATAAGTTGATGCACTTGTTGCCACATCTAAGTTAAATTGAAATACACCAATAAGAAAACCACCAATGATATTTATCATGGTGATAACAATTCCCGCAACTGCGTCGCCTTTGATAAACTTACTAGAACCATCCATTGCACCATAAAAGTTCGCGGTTTGGAGTATCTCGGCTCGTCGCGCTTTTGCTTCAGATTCTTCAATAAGCCCAGCATTCAAATCAGCATCAATTGCCATCTGTTTTCCTGGCATCGCATCAAGCGTAAAACGCGCAGCAACCTCTGCAACCCTTGTGGAACCCTTTGTGATAACCATAAAGTTAATAAGCACTAAGATACTAAAAACAATAACACCAATGACATAGTTGCCGCCAACAACAAAACTCCCAAAACTACTAATAATATCACTTACTGCGTCAGGACCTTCATTTCCATGACTTAAAATCATTCTCGTTGTAGCAACATTGAGTGAGAGTCTAAAAAGTGTTAAAATCAATAAAAGTGATGGAAAAGTAGTGAGGTCTGTTGGTTTAGGAATATAGAGTGAAATAAGTAAGATAAGTACAGCCATAGCGATAGATATCGTAAGCATCAAATCAAGCAACATGCTCGGCAGAGGAATAATAATAATCCCTAAGATAGCCATAACAAAAAAGACAACACCTAAATCACGAGACTTAAATAAGAGACCTAATATGAAACCAAACTGCTGTTTAAGACTTTTTGCCTTTGCCACTCGTTACCTTATTGTTCTAGTATATCTTGAAGAGTAAGGGTACCTAAAAAAGTGTCAATCTTTCCTTGAAGTCTGTTGATAAAGGGCCATATTTTACATGTAGAGGCTTTATTTGATGGGCAAGCTTCTTGTGATGATGCGCAATCAAATACTGCAGGTGTTTTATTTTCAACCGCAACCATAAGCTCCAAAAGAGAGCGTGTCAAAGAACCCTCGTTTAATGCAAATCCACCATTAATGCCCTTAAAAGAGCTAATAATTCCTTCTTTAGCTAAGGATTGTAAAATTTTAGCTAAAAAACTTTTTGGAATACCTAACTCTTTTGAGAGACTTTCGGTATCAAGTGCTTTGTCAGATTTTGCTAAAACAATTAATGATAAAAGTGCATATTCGCTAGCACGAGTGAGTAACATTGAGCTTCTTTACATATAATATTTTTCAGTATTATATACAAAGTTTCTTTTGTTATAAAAATTAGAGATAATCTTTAAAGTTTTTTAGCTATAATTTCGCCTCAACATTTCAAGCCTTGCTTGGAGATGAAATTTATTATACCCATCAGGAGGTCATTATGGCTTTAGATACGGCGAAAAAAGAAGCTTTAGTTAAGCAATTTGGACGTAACGATACAGACACAGGTTCAAGCGAAGTTCAGATCGCTTTATTAACATCACGCATTGTAGAATTAACAGAGCATTTAAAAACACATAAAAAAGATCACGCATCACGCTTAGGTCTTTTAAAACTTGTTGGCCAGCGTCGTCGTTTAATGCGTTACTTAAAACGTACGAATAGAGAGAGCTATCTAAAAACAATTGAAGCACTTTCAATTCGAGATAACATCTAAATATCTTCATAATATCCAGTTCGTCTGAACTGGAGACACTAATTCTTCTACTAAAACACTTTTTGTTCCAGTTTTTTTCCATAATTACACTTTTTTAATTTAATCTAAGGTAAAGATGCTTCTGTTTTACTGTTGGATTTTGATACGCAAGGTCATGCATCTATAGGTGTGGGCTCTGCTCCATCAGAGTCTTTAGGAGTACATTCTATTTTTTTTGGCAGCACATTAAGCGAAACATTTATTCCTACTGTGCATGAGCAT
>CAMZLS010000049.1 GCA_947311765.1 uncultured Helicobacteraceae bacterium | reverse complement strand
TTGATTTGCATGATAGGCTTTATCGGTGGCATTTCACTGTTTTGTCCCATCTGTTTCATCATCTGTGCCATCATATAAGATGGGTCTTCTTTATCTTCTTTGATAGCGACGGGAGAATCTGTTAAGTCAAAAGTGACTTGAACATCTTTGACACTTTCACCAAGAGCTTCTTTAAACTCTTTTGTTAAGCCTTCAAAGTCTTTTGATTTTTCCTCTTCTTCTTTTTTTTCTTCTTCACTCTCTTCAAATTTTGCATCTGTTACATTGACAAATTTGTACTCTTTATAGTCTGTTACCATTGGGAAGACAATAGTGTCAATCTCCTCATTCATAACAAGAACATCATAGCCCTTTGCCTTAAAACGCTCTAATGATGGAGAACTTTTAAGCATACCAAGATTCATTTGACCTGTGATGTAGTAGATCTCTTTTTTCTCTTCATCAACATTTTTTACAAACTCTTCGATACTTACTTTTTCATCAGAGTTCATAGTGTTAAACTGCATCAACTCTAAGATTTTTTCACGGTTGCCCATGTCGCTATAGAGTCCTTCTTTGAGAACATTTCCAAATTCACCATAAAATTTATCATAGCTTTCTTTATCTTTTTTCATCATCTTAGAGAGTTCATTTAAGACTTTTTTTACAGAAGCGTTTTTGATTTTTGCCATTACTGGATTAGACTGTAAAATCTCACGAGAAACATTTAGCGGTAAGTCTTTTGAATCAATAACACCACGCAAGAAGCGTAAGTAAGTTGGCATCAACTCTTTTTCATCATCAGTGATAAATACACGGTTGATATAAAGCTTGATACCTGATTGATAATCTACGCGATATAAATCCATCGGTGCTTGTGATGGGATATAAAAGAGAGTTGTATATTCTATTGCACCCTCTGCCTTGTTGTGAAACCATTTAAGAGGCTCAGAAGAGTCGTGAGCGATACTTTGATAAAAATCTTTATACTCATCATCACTGATATCTGATTTAGCAAGTGTCCATAGTGCAGATGCCTTATTAATCTGCTCATTTTTTATCTCTGTTGATGATGGCTTAGTCTCATTTCCTTCATCATCAGTTTCAGCAGCGATATAGTGCTCTTTATCCATAAAAATTGGGAATGGAATGTGGTTTGAATATTTTGTAATAATACTTGTTAAACGATACTCTTCTAAGAATTCAGACTCATCATCTTTAAGGTGTAAAACGATAGTTGTACCGTGAGACTCTTTCTCTGCTTCTATAATCTCATACTCACCATCACCAGTTGAAATCCAAGTAAATGCCTTCTCTTCTCCAGCTTTTTTAGAAGTTACTTCTACCTTGTCAGCAACCATAAATGAAGCATAAAATCCAACACCAAATTGACCGATAAGTTTTGAGTCGTTTTTCTGATCACCTGAAAGGTTTTCTAAAAATGCCTTTGTGCCTGATTTTGCGATAGTTCCAAGATTAGCTACCAAATCCTCATCATTCATCCCGATACCTGTATCAGAGATAGTCAGTGTTTTCGCCTCTTTGTCAATAGCGATATCTATACGAGGATTAAAGTCGATAGATTTGTATTTTTCATCTGTAAGGTGAAGCATATTGAGTTTATCAAGTGCGTCACTGCCGTTTGAGACAAGTTCTCGTAAAAAAATCTCTTTGTTGGAGTACAAAGAGTGAATCATAAGTTGTAGTAGTTGATTGACTTCGGTTTGAAACTGATGTTTTGCCATAGTAAATTCCTTTAATTTTTTATATTTTCGAGATTTTAGCGAAAAAAGTTAAACGATGCAAGTAATATCAAGAAAGCTTAGTCTATTTGTATCAAGTATTATGATTATTAGAGGCTTAATTATGCAACTAGGTTTGCTAGAAAATGATTTTATGATTATAAAAAAATTAGGTGTGATTGATAAAAAAAGGAGGGGGAATTGAAAATTAGGATAGAAATTATTGATGATATTGCACAAATATCTAAATTATTAGATATCTTTTTTCTCAAAAAATTGAAATCATTCCAAGTAGAGAAAAAGCTGTGTGCAATTAATTATGGGTACCTTATATCAAATCTATTTTAGATGCAAAAATAACTTCTTTAAACTCTCTATCAAGTAAACTACTTTTATAATTTCTCATTACAGTTGATACATTGAAGCTTACATTATCACCTTTTGCAACTTTAAAAGGGTTTGGTACATCCATAATGCCAACCCATATTTTCTTGCTACCTGTTTCAACTCTAAGATATTTAAAACCAGGAACCTTTAAAACCTCTAAGACTTTACCAGAAAATCTTTCTTGATTAAGCATATTGCTATTTACATTTATACTATCTTGCGTGGCGTTCAATGTAGCTATTAGCAAAAAAACAGATAACAGATATTTTAATTTCATCTTACTTCCTTAACTCAAATTTTAAGTGTTCAACCACAATAAATGTCATATTTCAATGAGACAAGAGAGCATAAGATGTGAGGCATAACTTTGCAGGCGTACTTGTTGTACGTCAAAAAGTTATAACGAAGCAGATTGTGCTCTCTTGTCTCACCCGAAGGGCGCCTTAGAAAAGGCTCACTTTCTGCGTTAAACTTCAGTCGATGAAGCTACG
>CAMZLS010000048.1 GCA_947311765.1 uncultured Helicobacteraceae bacterium | reverse complement strand
ATTTAATTTTTTTTTTTTTGCACTCATAAAAGAAAATCTTAAGTTTAATTATTGAAGTGCGTGAAATAATTTTACAATCTTCTCATCACTGTGGGGGTTATCGAAGGATTGGGGGGAGGGGGTTATTTCCTGCGTCACCGGCAACGCCTCCTAAATCTTTATGACCATTGAGCATGCCCGATTGGTCCAAGACCACTCCAAGTTCATACATTAGTTCTTTTCAAGTTAGGAACGCTTCGTACATACACCGACACGCAAACATGTGAACGCAAACAAAACAACGAACAAATACACAAGCATGCATACACTCCAAGGGATAAAGACACACGTGCGCCTAGTTGTAATAAACTTTACCTCAAGGGTAAGATTTTAAATGTTGAAAAAGCCCGTTTAGATAAAATCTTAAAATCTGAAGAGATTACCAATATGATTACAGCTATGGGATGTGGTGTTGGTGAAGAGTTTAATGAAGAAAAACTCCGCTATCATAAGATCATTATCATGACCGATGCGGATGTGGATGGTTCACATATTCAGACACTTTTACTTACTTTCTTTTTCCGATATATGCGTACTATCGTAGAAAATGGTTATCTCTATCTTGCACAACCACCACTGTATCGTTATAAAAAAGGAAAAAAAGAGATTTATTTTAAAGATGATAGGGTAATGAATGACTTTTTAATAGAAAATGGTGTTGAAGTTCTTGAGATAGACACTATTGGTCAAAATGATTTAGTCTCTTTCTTTAAGATGGTTGATCACTATAAGACAAGTCTTGATGCACTAGAGCGTCGTTATGCTCTTATTGATCTGATACGCCATTTTGTTGAAAATCCTGATCTTATTGGACTTAAAAATGAGGCACTTTTTGATGCAGTGAAAAAGTTTTTAGATTCACGAGGAAACAATATCCTTTCACAACATATTAATGAAGAAGAGATTCATCTTTTTGTTCAAACTGATGATGGGATGGAAGAGTTGCGTATTAATGATGAGCTTTTTTCGACACCACACTTTACAGAAGCCAATTATGTGTATAGAAAAATTATGGATTGGGGTCTTGATATAGAGGGTGATCTGCTTGTTTTACTTGATAAGATTAAAGAATATACGAAAAAAGGCTCTTATATCCAACGTTACAAAGGTCTTGGTGAGATGAACCCTGAACAACTGTGGGAGACAACTATGACACCAGAAAATCGCGTGCTTCTACGAGTCAATATAGAAGATGCAGAAGCTGCAAGTGATGCCTTTACGCTCTTTATGGGTGATGAAGTTGAACCACGCCGTAACTATATAGAGACTCACGCAAAAGATGTGAAGCACTTAGATGTTTAATATATAATGTTATTATTCTTACATGTACACAGAAAATATTGAGCGTATTCAGCGTTTTAAATTAGCATTACGGATGGGAATTCCCATCTTTTTACTCACTGCAGTACTTCTTTTTTCTCTTCTTTCACAATATTTAGAGAATATTCCTAGTAATTTTATTATTATTACTGTAGGTATTTTAGCAGTTTCGGTCTATTTTCAATTTTATCTTATTTATCAAGGTTTTAATGAAAGAATTACTGATTCTATAACGCATACATTTACTTCAAATTATCTCAAAAAACTTTTTAAACAGAAAAAAAAAAGATCAACACAGACACTTATTCTTTTTAGTATTGACAATATTGTAGATATTAATGAACGCTTTGGTATGAAAAATGGTGATAAACTTCTTTATGATACTGCAAGATTTATTGATGCTTTTTTTCATGAAAAAGGGATTAGAAAACTGATAGTTTCTTATTATAAAGGAGGGAGCTTTATCATTTTATTAGAGGGCAATCAGAGTGAAAATCGTCTGCTTTTTGATCTTTTTTCTTCAAAAATAGTTACCTCCAAAATAGAGGGTATAGAGATTAAAAGTAGTACGGCTATTATTGATACAAAAGTAAATGATGATTTTAATAAATTGCTAGATCGTCTCTTTGAACTTCAACTAGAATCCAAAGAATGCCAAGAAATTATCTACAATGATGAAGTCAATCTTAACGAACTTGAAAACTCCATTATAAAAGCCTTGGAGCTTAAAAATTTCTCTATTATGGCACAAAAGTTAGAGGCAAAAAATAGTAATCTTTTAGAAATTTTTGTAAAACTTATAGATACTGATGGAAAATTTATCCATCAAAAACGCTTCTTACCTATTATCACACGTTTAGGACTAAGAACACGCTACGAACTTCTTAAAATGAAACTTATCATACAAGAGATACAAAAATATCCTAATATTTCATGTATTATAAATATAGCAGCAGAAGTTTTGCGTGATTACCAATTTCAAATGCAAGTTGAGTCAATGGTAAGTGATAGAAGTGAGTGTAAACTTGTCTTTATATTTGAAGAGAAAGAGTATTACTCTAATGTGAAATATTTTGATTATATCTTACAAACCTATAGAGATTTAGGTATTAAAATCGCACTAGATGGTTTAGGAAAAAATCACACAACACAGCTTTATATTAAAGACTTACATGTAGATATGGTACGTTTTGACAGCTCTTATGGAAAAAAGATAGACAATAAACGCTATAAAAATATCTTAGAAGGGCTCAATCTTATGGCGCATAATATGGGCTTACTTACATGGATT
>CAMZLS010000047.1 GCA_947311765.1 uncultured Helicobacteraceae bacterium | reverse complement strand
CTGTTAGCACGCTCATTACAGTAATACCGACACTGCCTAAAAGTGCGGCGGAGCCTATTGTAGAGATATGTTTCATTTTTGTAAATCCTTTTTATTGAGTGTAATTAATCTTTGTAATTCGTCATCAAAAATTGTAATTTTTTTGCGACCATCATAATAGAGTGTTCCCTTGTAAGTATAGCGTCCATCACGATACTCTACAGCCTTTTTTTGAAGCATATATGCACCCACCTTCTCACCAAGAGAAGGGATATAGATTAAGAGTGTGACTGCAAATAGTATCCCTAAAGTGATTAGGGGTATTTTTACATTTTTAACATAAGTCGTCATAAAACCAATAATCACAACAAGGGGAGTAAGATAGAGTAAATTTTGATGATCTGCAAAGAGAATATTATAATAGACATCAATTTCATATCGGTCAATATAGTGAAATTTAATACCTAGAAAAAACTGAAAATCTAAGATAAAAGTAAAAAAAACACCCGTTAAAAAGGCTTGTGCTAGTTTTGTCATCGTAACTTTACCTTTCTTATGTGTGAGAGTTTTATGATTGAAGAGGGATTGTTTTCAAATAGTCCACGGCTATCTTCAACTATAATATCGGCAAGCTTACATGTAAGGTCTCTCTCAAATGATTGTGCATGTTCGTTTGCAGAACTTGAAAAAAACCAGCCAAACTTTTTTATAAAATTATGATGCTCTGAACTGCTGATGATGCGTGATGCTCTGTTTTTAGAGATAAAACTTGTCTGTGAGGATGCTCTTACATAGTTTTTATGACGATTAGGGATACGATTTTTCTTCTCTTTAAAAGTTTTAAAGTCACTATATACGCTCACAAAGGCTTTTGAAGGAGGACGTTTTTTTATTTTTGAGAGTAGGGCACTATCTTGCGTAAGGAAACCGACGGTGGTGTCGGTTTGAACGAGATAGAGTGCTTTTGAGTCCATTACTGTGCAAGAAAATCTTGAATTGCTCTTGGATGGTTCCAATCTGCATTGTCACGCATCTGAGAGAGAGCATCTATAGTTGCTCTTGCAGCACTAAGTGTCGTAAAGTATGGAATATTACGGCGCAGTACAATTTGTCTAATAATGACTGCATCTTTTTTAGCAGTGTTATTATCAGAAGTATTGATAGCCATAGAGATATCGCCATTTTTCATAAGGTCTTCGATATTTGGACGACCTTCTGAGATTTTAAGTACGCTTTTACATGGGATACCTGCTGCTTCTATGACCGCTTGTGTCCCGCGAGTAGCAACAAGTGTAAAGCCATGCTTATGAAGACCACGAGCAATCTCTGCTGCATGAGGTTTATCCATCTCGATAAAAGATAAAAAGCAGGTGCCTTCTGTAGGAATAACATTGCCAGCAGCCATCTGACTTTTTGCAAAACTGATACCAAAATTAGCACTAATTCCCATAACTTCACCAGTTGATTTCATCTCAGGTGAGAGTACTAAGTCTGCTCCGTAGAGTTTGTTAAATGGAAAGACTGCTTCTTTAAGGGAGACATGATTTTTTAGACGTGGTTTTAAGATACCATCTTCTTCTTTAACGATATTGTAATTATCATAAAATTTCAGAGCATTACGAAGTGGATCACCCATCATGACGCGAGTAGCAACTTTTGCAAGTGGCATACCTGTTGCCTTAGAGACAAAAGGAACTGTTCGTGAAGCGCGAGGATTTACCTCTATAAGATAGACCTCGTTTTGATAGATAGCGTATTGGATATTTAAAAGTCCAACAACACCTAAGCCAAGGGCGATAACCTTTGTTTGCTGCTCTACTTGCGCTTGGATATCAGCAGAAAGATTAAGAGGAGGGAGCGAACATGCACTATCGCCCGAGTGGATACCTGCCTCTTCTATATGTTGCATTACGGAACCGATATAGACCTCTTTGCCATCACAAATAGCATCAACATCAAGTTCAACTGCTTGGTCTAAAAATTTATCAACCAAAACAGGAGCATCGTTACTCACTGAGACTGCCTCATCCATATATTGGCGAAGTTCATCTTCATTGTAAACGATACGCATAGCACGTCCACCAAGAACAAATGAAGGGCGAACGAGAACGGGATAGCTTAGTTTTGTAGCTACTGCGATAGCTTGTTCTTTGTTTGTGGCGATACCATTTTCAGGCTGTTTTAGACCATGCGCAACAACAAAGGCAGAAAACTTCTCTCTATCTTCTGCTAAGTCAATAACTTTTGCAGGTGTTCCTGCTATCTGTGCCCCTATCGCTGTGAGAGGATTTGCAAGTTTGAGAGGAGTTTGTCCTCCAAAGTGTACGATAATGCCATTTGGTTGCTCGTGTTCTATCACTTCACGCACATGCTCAAAGTCAATAGGCTCAAAATAGAGCACATCAGAAGTGTCATAATCCGTAGAGACCGTTTCAGGATTACAGTTGTACATGATAGTTTCGATACCCATCTCTTTGAGAGCAAAAGCAGCGTGAACACAGCAGTAATCAAACTCTATACCTTGACCGATACGGTTAGGTCCACCACCTAAAATCATCACCTTGCGTTTGTCGCTCACGCGCGAGGGAACATTTTGTAGTTTTGTGATATTTGTTGTTGAGTAGAGATAGGGTGTGAGTGCTTCAAATTCAGCTGCACAGGTGTCCACTTCGTTATATTCAAGAGAGATGCCTATGCGTTTGCGAGCTGTGTAGATGTCGTTTTCAGTTTGAGATGTTGGACAGTTTTTACTGATACATTGCGCAATTTTTTTATCTGAGAAACCATAAGTCTTAGCTTCTCTAAAACGTATCTCATCATTTAAGATATCCATGTCAATTTCTTTTTCAAAAGCGACAAGTTCTTCTAGTTGATATAAAAACCAAGGATCGATTTTACACAAAGCAAAGATATCTTCTAAGCTCATGCCACGGCGAAACCCTTCTGCAACATAGAGCATACGCTCTGCATTAGGACGGCGAATCTCGTGACGGATAAATTCATCATCACCGCTTACACTATCAAAGCCACAAAGGTCAGTTTCAAGAGAGCAGAGCGCTTTTTGCATAGACTCTTTAAAGGTACGACCAATTGCCATAACTTCACCAACTGATTTCATACCAGTGCTAAGTGTTGAGTCAGCTTCAGGGAATTTTTCAAAGGTAAAACGAGGAAGTTTTGTGACGATATAATCTATAACAGGCTCAAATGAAGCAGCTGTACCCGTGATATCATTTTCAAGCTCATCAAGAGTGTAGCCAACTGCTAAAAGTGTGGCAATTTTTGCGATAGGATAGCCAGTCGCTTTTGAAGCAAGTGCAGAAGAGCGAGAGACACGAGGATTCATCTCGATAACAATCATGCGTCCTGTTTTGGGATCAACTGAAAACTGAACATTTGAGCCACCCGTATCCACGCCGATTTCACGTAAAATTGCAAATGATGCATCACGCATACGTTGGTACTCTTTGTCTGTCAATGTTAGCGCAGGGGCTACTGTGATAGAGTCACCCGTATGCACACCCATAGGGTCAAAGTTTTCTATAGAACAGATGATAATACAGTTATCCGCCTTATCACGAATAACTTCCATCTCATACTCTTTCCAACCAAGTAGCGACTCTTCGATGAGAATTTCACTCACAGGACTCTCATCAAGACCACGCTGAGCAAGCATTTTAAATTCATCTATATTGTATGCAACACCAGACCCGCCACCTGCAAGGGTAAAAGAGGCACGAATGATTAATGGAAAACCTATCTCATTTGCCGCTTCAAGTGCTTCATCCATATTGTAAGCGTAACGAGAAAGAGGTAAGTCCATACCGATTTTTATCATTGCATCTTTGAAGGCAAGGCGGTCTTCGCCTTTATGGATAGCTTCAGGATTTGCACCTAAAAATTCGATGCCTTCAAGCATCCCTTTTTCATACATGCTCATAGCAGCATTAAGAGCAGTTTGTCCTCCCATGGTTGGTAAAATTGCATCAACTTTTTCATCTTTAATAATTTGAGCAATAATCTCTTCTTTAATTGGTTCAATGTATGTTCGATCAGCAAACTCAGGATCAGTCATAATAGTAGCAGGGTTAGAGTTAATAAGAACTACGCGATACCCAAGCTCTTTGAGTGTTTTAACAGCTTGTGTCCCAGAGTAGTCAAATTCACAGGCTTGACCAATAACAATAGGACCTGAACCAATGAGTAAAATTGTTTTGATATCGTCGCGTTTTGGCATGAAGTCCCTTAATTAAAAAATTTTATTATTATAGCTCTCAGGCACTTAAACCCAAATTATGCAATAAAAAACTCAAGAAAGCACTTATCATTAAATGCAATAATATATATTATAAAAAAAGAGAGTATGATAAAATTTATAAATAGCAAAACAAGCGATACGAAGTTTTGCTATAATGTGCGAATTAAAATGACATTTTTTCTTAAAAGAATTGAGTTAAATATTTGTAAAAATTAAGTAAATCCCTAAATATAGGGCTTGATAAGGATACTAAAAATAATGATATTGATGATAGATAATTATGACAGTTTTACATACAACATTGTGCAGTATTGTCGAGAATTAGGTGCGGATTTAAAAATTATTCGTAACGATGAATTGACTTTAGATGAAATTATCGCTTTAGATCCTGAAAAGATAATTATCTCACCAGGTCCTGCGACACCAGATGATGCAGGCGTGAGTCTGGAAGTGATAGAGTATTTTAAAGATACAAAACCGCTTCTTGGTATCTGTTTAGGACATCAAAGTATTGCTCAAGTTTTTGGAGGGAAAGTTGTTCGTGCAAAAAATATGATGCACGGAAAAACTTCAATGATGCAGCGTCAAGGTGAATGTGCAATTTTTAATAAACTACCTGAACTGTTTACTGCAACGCGTTACCACTCTTTGATTGTAGAAAAAGATAGTATTCCTGAGATTATTATTCCTACTGCATTTAGTGGAGACGATAATGAGATAATGGCATTAGAAATTAGAGATAAGCCTATTTATGGTGTTCAGTTTCATCCTGAGTCCATTATGAGCGAATTTGGACATGAGATAATAGATAATTTTTTAAAATTATAAGTTCGTATGAATATTCGCTTACTCTTTCTTACTTTTTTAAGTTTTGATGCTTTACTTCTTGTGTTTGTTATACCTGATCTCTCAATCAGTTATCATGAAGCGCAGATTTTTTTTAACGACACAACACTTATACATTATTTAATTTCTTTCTCAACCTCTCTTTTTGGTCAAAATAATTTTGCCTTGCGTGTCCCAATGATAGTGCTACATATTTTGAGTGTGATTTTACTGTATGCTATCGCCAAGCCCTATGTTACTAGAGAATATGATCGTTTATGGCTTATTGGTATTTATATGCTTTTGCCAGGCATTATTAGTGTAGCTCTCTTGGTTGATGATGCTGGACTAGTTCTCTTTTTTGTTTTATTGTATATCTTTTTAGTACAAAGATATAAAAAGTTCTCCTATCTTTTACTAGTATTTTTAATGTTTATAGATGAAAGTTTTATGTTTTTGTATATGGGAGTCAGTTTCTATGCGTATGAACATCAAAAAAATAGACTTTTTTTGATGAGTACAGGCTTGTTTATATTCTCATTACTTCTATATGGATTTGATGTCAGTGGTGCACCACAAGGACAATTTCTTGATACTTTAGGGATTTATGCTGTTGTTTTTTCTCCTATACTTTTTTTATATCTTTTTTATACCTTATATCGTCGTGCACTTTTAGCTCCTAGAGACCAGCTTTTTTATATAGCAAGCTCTGCTTTTTTACTTTCACTTCTTCTCTCTTTTAGACAAAAGATTAATGTAGAGATATTTGCACCTTATCTTATGGTAGCGCTCCCTTTAGCAGTGCAGAACTTTTATCACTCCCTTAGAATACGCTTACCACGTTTTAGAACAAAGTACCATGTTTTGTTTATTATTTCCTTTTTACTTTTAATTTTAAATGCAGTGAGTGTTTTTTTGCATAAAGATATATATTATCTTTTGAAAAACCCAAAAGATCATTTTGCATATAGACTCCATATTGCAGATACTTTAGCTCAAAAATTGCAAGCAAAAGGGATTACATGTATAGATGCAGATGATAAGCAGATGCAACTTCGATTGCGTTTTTATGGAATTGAGTATTGTGATAAGTATCAATTATCTGAGAGCAAGGAGAAAAATAGCACTAACACTGTTACTATTTTACACAGAGATATAATACTTTATCAAGCTAGTGTTACTAAAGTTCCCGATTAGTCGATTTAGCTTATGCACATCATTATTTCAAGAAATACACTAGAAACTCCGTGATATAATTTCCGTTAAACTTTTAAAATATGAAGGGGTTGCAATGGCTCAAAAAGCGATAAGAGAATACGACGCTAAGTCGATATTGGCAAAGCACTGGGACAAATATTTTCCAGACTTTACCTATGCATACGAAACGGTTATGGTTCAAAACGGATCAGAACTTTTAGAGGCTGCAAAAACTGCGTCATGGTTAAATGAAAAAACATTGGTTGCAAAACCAGATATGTTATTTGGAAAGCGTGGTAAGAATGATTTAGTGCTGTTTAGAGATGTTAAACCAGGTGATGTCTCTTTAGCTAAGGCTGCTAGCTGGATAGATGAAAAATCTTCTACTGAGCAATCTGTATATTTTTCATTTGATGGAGACACTCCAACTGGTGAAGCTAAAACAGATATATTAACTCATTTTATTGTTGAGCCATTTACTCCACATGCACAAGAGGAAGAGTATTATATCTCTGCAACTGTTGTTGGTGATATGGATATGCTTTATATGTCTGCTGAAGGTGGAATGGAGGTTGAAGAAGGTTGGGACGAAAAAGTTACTGAAGTGGCTTTTGCAATCACTGATACTGAAGAGGAAATTGCTGATAAAATTAGAGCAAATATTCCTGCTGATGTTGCTGAAAAAGACAAGGAAGCTTATGCTAAATTTGCAATTGGTTTCTTTAAAGCATACCGTGAGTTAAACTTCGCATATCTTGAGATCAATCCTTTTGTTATGCAAGGCAACAAAATCGAACTCTTAGATATGGTTGCAAAACTAGATGATACTGCTGGCTTTATGATGGTAGATGAGTGGGGTGATATTGAATATCCTACTGCATTTGGTATG
>CAMZLS010000046.1 GCA_947311765.1 uncultured Helicobacteraceae bacterium | reverse complement strand
GTTCTTGCTTGCTCTTGTTGGTATATTGTACCACGCTTTGAGGGCTCTTTTGATGTTTATATTTGGCTGGGATTTGAGTGAGTGCAAGATGATAATCTGCTCTGGGGTGAAGGGGTCGGGTTATAACTATAACTCATTTTACTCTCTCATCTCTTGTGCTAGTTTTGTAATGGTCTGTGCAATTCTATGTGAGGGGATGTGGATATAGTCTGCATCAACAATAGATATTTTTTTGTTCTTGCTTGCTCTTGTTGGTATATTGTACCACGCTTTGAGGGCTCTTTTGATGTTTATATTTGGCTGGGATTTGAGTGAGTGCAAGATGATAATCTGCTCTGGGTTGAGGGCTATGACATTTTCATAATTTAAGATGGGTTGTGCAGTGCTCTCTTTGGTATAGGCATTTGTGTTGCCACTGAGTTTTATAATCTCATCAAAAAATATATGGTGCCCTGCGATATAGATACCAGAGCGTAGATCCTCATGCAGACCGTAAACGATAAGGACGCTGTGGGGAGTTTGTGATTTTTTTGCGTTTTTTATGGCATCATCAATATTGGCTATCAGTTTTTTCGCCTCTGCTTGTTTGAAAAACCTTTTGCCTAAAAGTGCGATAGCATCTCTGATATCAGCGATACTTTTGAGCGAAACCCCTAGGCTTGCAATGCCAAATTTTTTTATATCTTGCAGACTTTTTGTGTTGAATTCTTGCCCGATAACAAGCGTAGGAGAGAGGGCTATAACTTTCTCTAAGTTTGGATTTGTGTAACTGCCTACTATGGGCAGTTTTGTGGCAGCCTTGGGATAGAGTGAGTAGGAGCTCACCCCTACCACCTCATCACCCATATCAAGCGCAAAAAGTATCTCACACAAGGAGGGACTGAGTGAGATGATGCGCTCTTTTGCCTCAAGGCTAAAGAGTATAAAAAAGAGGAGAAAAACTATTTTTATACCCATGAAAAACCTTTAAAATTTTAGTTTGAAACCAGCAATAGCTGTTGTTGTGAAGTTTACAGGATAGATTGCGTCATCATGTATCCATAAACCGTTGTTCTGGTTAAAAAGATTGTTTATTTTAGCGAAAACTTCATAATTATCCTTAGCATAAGAGGCAGAGATATCTGTACTCATATAGGCATCTTGTTTTTGTGCAAAGTTATTTTCAAAATCATCTGCAGCGTATGCTTCTGAACGATAGGTTTGTGTTAATGCAAGGCGTGTGTGCTCATTTGGCAGATAGCCTAGAGTGATTTTTGCATTATGGTCTGAAACACCAGGAAGCTTGTTCCCCGAATAATCTTCACCATTTCGCCCTGTCTCTTCATCTATGATTGCTTGCACATAGTTGTAGTTGAGCACAAGATCAAAGTTTTGAGAGATAAGCCATTTATCGTAAATATCAAGCCCATATTTGTACGATTTATCTATATTTGTATTGACTGAAAGGCTTGGGTCTGGGTAGGAGTTTACTGCATCTTTGTAGTAGTAAATCTCATCTTTGAGCTTGATATAGTATGCAGAGATTTTAAATTTGTTGTCTGCTTTGATAGAGTTAAATCCAAGCGTAAAGTTATCTGCTTTCATAGGGTCGATAAACTCATTGAAAACCCCGTAAGAGAAAAACCTGTCAATATCTGGCGACTGATAGGAGTGGGCATAGCTTGCAAAGAGTGATTTTTGCGCATCAAGAGCGTAGTTATACCCTAACTCTATACCGTTGAGATTATGATCATCACTGTTGTCTTTTTGAGCATCTTTAAAATTATAACTCACCTTCTCATAGCGATAGCCTGCTTTGAGCGTGGAAGCTCCGAGATTAAACTGACTCATAATGTATCCAGCATAGTTCTCTTTTGTTGTAGTGTTTTTTGCACCGTAGAGTGTGGCATGAGAGTTACGCTCCCCCTTAAAGCCATCAAAACCGAGGCTTACAACCATCATATCGTTCTCATAATCAAAACTAGCCCGCGCCGAGTCATACTGATAATCTGCAATCCAGCTAAAGGGACCATACGAAGAGACATTTGTCGAATCAGATTTTTTCTTTTCACGGTTTGCATCTACATTAAAAGAGAGTGAATCATTTAAAAAATAGCTTAAGCCTGCGCTAATAACATCTGTATCATATTTTTGAGTAGTGTAGCTTGAGCCCTCTTGTGTTGGGTCGTCTTCATACTGCTTTTTTGAGAGTGAACCTGCATAATTAACATCAGTGCGTGCAAATGATGCACCTAGGCGTAGTTCTAAAGCTTCCGTTGGAGTGTATGCCAAGTCAAAATTTCCCGTAGCAAGACGGTTCTTATCTTTGTCTCCCTCAGCATTGAGGTGACGGATACCGCTGTTTTGCTGCGCTTCTGCCGAGGCGGAGACGCTAAGGTTTTCGCTAGAGTGTCCAAGATAAAATGAGCCGTCCATCGCTCCATATGCCCCACCGTAGAGTGCTAGCTCTTTCTCATTACTTTTTTTGGTTTTTATGTTGATAACTCCAGCATTTGCACCATCACCACCGAGGACAATTCCGCTAGATTTTACGATCTCTATGCGACTGATAGCTGAAGGCGAAATAGATGAGAGCAGGGGTGCTATCATATCTATATTGTTGATTTTACGACCATTGAGCAAGACAAGAATATTTTGATATCCATCACCGATACCATATCCGTGTATATCAAGTTTTTGTGAAAAAGGATTGCCATATGTCGGCATACTGATAACAGATGTTTGCTGATTTAAGAACTCATATACATTTTGCACATGTGCTTTTTGTATATCTTCTTGTGTATAGACCTCAACGGCATCTGTAGATTTTAGCTCGTTCTCTTTGAGCGGAGTAGAGGTGATCTCTAGTGGTGTGAGTGCTAGAGTGTTGGCAAGTAGGCTTGTAGCAACGAGTGAGAGTGTGAATGTTAGTTTTTTCATTGTTTTCCTTGTTTTTTATTAGATTGCTTTAGGATGGTAATATGTGAGGGTGAAAAAGGCGGTGAACTGACAGAATCGGTACGGAGAAATTGGGCAACATTGCAGTTTGAGGTAGCTTGGGTTTTTATAATTTGGCGAGAGTAACGAGAGCAGTGGCAACTACAGTGCGAAGCCTTGGAGTTGATTATAAGGGGAGAAAGCAGAAGCTCTTGGTGGGGCTCTTCTTCTAAGTCTTTCTCGCTGTTATAGCTTACATGTAAAGTCTGTTCTACTCTTGTGGTTTGCGAAAGTATTGTAATCTGAGAAACAGTCGCTTGAATAGCTGCTAAGGTAAAATAGTTTTTTCCAAAACCTTTTGGTGCGCGCATTAGATACTCTCTACATGTAAATGAATTGTGAAATTATAGCCAATTATTATTTTTGCACAAGTACAGTAAAATCAATCTGTCCATTTCGCTTTCTCTCACGCTTTAAAAGCTATAATATCTTAAAATTATTGAAGGATGCATATGAGATTTTTTTTAATTTTAACACTTTTAATGTCTTCATTATTATCGGTAGACAAAAAACAAGAGAAGCAAAACATCACAGAGGAGCATCTCAAAATACAGATGGAAAAAGAGAAGAAGTATGCTCGTGAGCAGAAGTTTTATTCTAGTAAAAATTATGATTTTAAGGGCGCACAAGTGAATCCTAAATCTTTAAAAAACATAACTCTCCCTGAAGTTCAAGATGATTTTGACATGGACAATGTGTACGACTAATATGATAATTCATAATTCTCTATTGCATAATTTGGGTTTAATATGATAGCATTGTGGGCTAATAAGAAAAAAAGGAAAAAATGTGTTTGAAAATGCTAGCATAAAAAAGAAGATGATTATTTTAGTCACTATGGCAATGGTAGCAATCATAGGGG
>CAMZLS010000045.1 GCA_947311765.1 uncultured Helicobacteraceae bacterium | reverse complement strand
GACGTGGCAATCTTCAAGCCAAATTAGGCAATAGAAAACTCAAGTCTTAATCAAAAACTTTTTTCTTGACAAATTGCAATAAAACAAGCCTATACTTTTAATTCTTGCTACAATCCACACATGAAAATACATATCGACCTTGACTGCTTTTTTGTCTCTGCTGAGCGTACCCGTGATAGCTCTCTTTCTCATAAGCCTGTGGCTATTGGTGGGCGTGGGGATACTTATATCTTTGCGCAAAAGAGTGGGCAACAGAGTATAAATCTTGACAATAGTGGGGCTTTTTTGGGGGCTTTTTTTCAAAAATATGACCCAAGTCAAAAAGATATAGACAAATTTAAAGACCCTGATGGTCGTATTCGAGGGATTTTGACGACCTCTAGCTATGAGGCGCGTAAGTTTGGGATTAAAACGGGAATGACTATTCGCGAGGCACTCTCTTTGTGTCCTGAGCTTATTATTAAAGCTCCCAATATGGCACTGTATAAAGAGCTTTCACATGCACTTCATGAGTATCTCTCAAAGCGTATTCCACTTATAGAACAAGCCAGCATAGATGAGTTTTATGGAGATTTGAAAGGGTGGATTGATGAAGAGGAGGTGCCATTTTTTATAGATATGCTTCGTCATGAGATTTGGCGTGATTTGAATCTGCCTGTCTCTATCGGGGCAGCGACAACAAAGCCTATCGCTAAATTGGCAACCTCTTGGGCGAAACCTTTTGGCTCTAAGACTGTTATGCCCCATGAGCATTTAGAATTTGTTACAAATATTCCCATTGAAGATTTCCCTGGCATTGGAAAATCTATGCAAAAAAAGCTTCACTCCTTTCAGATAGATACCCTTGGAAAACTTTTAAAATCTCGTGGTATTGTAGAGTCTTGGAGTCCCTATTCTCGCTCACTTTACAAACAAGTTAATGGCGAAGACACCCAAGAGATAAAACCCTTACATGTAAGAAAATCTATAGGTATTTCTCGCACCTTTGATAGCATCATTGATAGAGGAGAACTGCGTCGTCGCATCATCATACTCTCACGCCATCTTTCCCACGCTGTTATGCGTCTAGGCGCGCTACCAACGACTTATCATGTGGGTATCTCGTATGAATTATCGCAACACTCCTCAGCCAATATTACCGCACATCGCCTCTTTAATGAGTTCTGGTTTCGCGAACTTTGCTTATCACTTTTTTATAAGGCTGATAGCTATAAAAATCTTAAGATTATTCGCCTCTCACTAAGCTGTTCGCACTTTACATGTAACTCCCATAGAGAACTCTCTCTTATAGATTTTGATAGTGATTTATCTCAGCATAAACTCTCTAAAGTCATTAAAGATTTACGAGATCTCTATGGGCTTGATATTGTACGATTTGCCGGTGAACTTTCAAAAAAATAGAACATTTTACGAAACTCTAAAAGAGCTAAGGGTATAATCAAGGATTATTTACATGTAAGGAGTATAACTCATGTATAAAACATTACTTGCTTCAACAATTACCCTAGCTCTCTTTAGTGGATGTGGTGACGATATCAGTTCACCAGATGCTAGCGCTTTACCTGCTGGATATACAGTATTTGACACAAAAGCAGGAAATATTCCTTATCCTAACAACCTTCTTTTTGCAGGTTCAGATGATGGAACATTAAATATTCCTTATGACCCAAGCGCCGCTGATGCGATTATAAAAGAGTCACTCAATACGCTTGATGGATTTTCGACAACTGCTCCAATTAGCGTAAGCATAGATGGCGAGATAGATCCTCTCTCTTTGGCAAAAGGCTTAAGTCTCTATAAGGTAGATGCTACTGCGAGTGCGCTTACTGGTGGCATTCCAGCAGTTACAGCGATAGAAAACAAATTAACTTTTGGAGTTGATTATTACGCCACACTAAGTGGTGGTAGAATTGTTATCTTGCCACTTAAACCTCTAGCATCTAATGCAAATTATATGATAACTTTAGATAGAGACATTGTCAATAAAGCAGGACAATCCCTAGAGTCTGATCCAGTGTCAGATATGCTTAATGGTACCCATCCTCTTGTAGATCCTGCAACTGGAGAAGCTACAGTCTATCTTGACCCAGATAGTGCTATAAACAGTGCTACTGCAATGAAGCTAGAAGGTCTTCGAAAACTAAACCAAGCAATGCTTTTAGCGCTTCATAAAAATGGTGAAAAATGTACAACTGACGGCAAGAGCGTCTCTTGTGATGATATCACTATGCTTTGGAGCTTTAAAACGCAGACTATTGGAAAAGTTGCAAAAGCTTTTGCGAACGCAGATATTTCTGGTAATATTGTTGCTCAAGCAACAGGAATGACAACAAAAGATGTACTTTTAGCAGCAGGCTATGATGTTAATGCTTCTATGGCAGGTATCGCAGACCTTTATGTTGGACAACTGATGAATATACCATACTATCTCTCTAGCGCTGATAATAACCACTCAACTGATCCTTTAACGAAATACTTTGTTAAGCAAGATGGAACAGATATGCCAAAAGAGCAATCACGACAAAATATTCCTCTTTTAGTGAGTGTCCCAAATCATATCGCTAAACCAGCAGCTGGTTGGCCTGTAGTGATTTTCCAACACGGTATCACAAAAGATAGAACGATGCTACTTCCTGTCTCAGAAGCTTTTGCTAGCATAGGATATGCCACTGTATCTATCGATTTACCGCTTCATGGATTAACTAAGCCATCAGCCTTAAATCCGACACTCCAAGGAGAACGCACCTTTGGTCTTGACTTAGTAGATAATAAAACGGGCGTACCAGGACCCGATGGCATTATAGATGATTCTGGAACACACTATATCAACCTAGCAAGTCCTTTAGTCTCTCGTGATAACTTGCGTCAAAGTACTTCTGATTTAATAGCACTTAAAAATGCTTTAGCAACTGCTTCTGGTATCGATTTTGATGCAAGTAAAGTCGCTTTTGTTGGGCACTCTTTAGGGACTATCGCCTCTTTTGGTTTTCTTGCTAACAATGATGATTTAGAAAGTGTCTCTTTGGCAATGCCAGGTGGTGGTATTGCTCAGCTACTCAATAACTCTGAAACATTTGGCCCTATTATCAAAGATGGTCTTGCTTCAAAAGGCATTATAAGCGGGACACCAACTTATGCATCTTTTATGATAGCAACGCAAACACTTATAGATGATGGAGACTCTATCAACTATGCAGCTGCAGTAAAAGCAAAACATCCAAATAAGATATACTCTATCAAAGTGATAGGCGATAGGGTTATTCCAAACTCTGTTACTACTTCTCCATTAAGTGGAACTAATCCTCTTTTAAATATGCTTGGCATGAGTGATATAAATATCTCATCTGCAACAGATAGCATAGTAGCACTCACAGGCAACACTATGGTTCAATACACAGAAGGTGACCACGGCTCAATCTTAAGCCCAGCGGCATCATTCAAAGCAACTGTAGAAATGCAAACACAAACTGCTTCTTATGTGCAATCACTAACTACAATGATAAAAGTGACTTACCCTGACATCATTAAACAGTAAAACCCTTACATGTAACTACGGTTACATGTAATGCTCTTAGAGGTCTTTCGCTCCTTTTACACCCGAAACTACCCCAATGATATGGAGCAATGTATTGACGCATTCGCAATTTTTGGTGGCTTCAAAAAAAGCATAGATCTTGATATTCCTATAGAGACTCTTATTGCTACTCATATTCTTGATAATTACGGTGAACTCTATAATGATATAGCCTTTGATATTCAAGATGATGATGATATTCGTAAGTTACTAAGCGCTATTGCCATTGGAGATAGACGCATTCATTCTGCTTTTAAGAGAGCTCGTTTATCTCCTAATAGAGGGAGCGTGGCTCTTAGTTTTTTACGTGAAAACAACATTATCGAACTCGAACGCTCACGCGAAAAGCCTCCAGAAAAACTCTACCCAAAACAGCAACTCAAACGCGAAGTAGCGCGTCATCGCATTTCACATAAATTACGCTTTAGCTCTCCTTTTTTGCGTTTTTGGTTTTACTTTATTGCGCCGCATCACAAGCAGATAGAGAGGGGTAATTTTGATACTGTTCTTGAGTCGTATAGACAACATCATCAAGCTTTTAGTGGCTATATTTTTGAAGAACTCTCTAATCTTTTACTCAAATATACCCATAAATCCATCATAATAAGCTCAGGAAGCTACTGGGATCGTAATGTAGAGATAGATATTCTAGCCTTAGATGAGAAAGAGAAAATAATCGCTGGAGAGTGCAAGTGGCGTAATCACAAGATAAATAAAAAAGAGCTCCATAAACTAGAAGAGAAGTGCCAAAAATTAGTCTTAAGTCCTGATTTAATTGTGCTTTTTTCAAAACGCGGATTTTCAAATGAGTTACTCTCAATAGCAAGTGATACACTTAAACTTTATAGTGCTGAAGATTTTAAAGTCTTGCTAAGAGACAATCCGTAAGGCCGTATAAGCTTCTTGCAGTAACTGAAATTTTTGCGTATAATGATGCACAACATCTAAATTTTCTTGATGTACTCGGTCAGGATGATAGACTTTTACCAGTTTTTTATAACTCTTTTTCAGTGCATCTTGAGAAGAGCCAACAGGGCACTCTAAAACTGTATAGTAGTGTAGTATAGATTCAAATTGTTCATCCTCATCTTCTTGCGCATCAAATGAAAATTGAGCATAATTTCCATAAAGGCGTTGCATAAACTCTGAGTTATAACGGTACTGAAGCTGATAATGTAAAATATGACGCTTATTTAAAGAGCGCTCAAGTCTAGCCTTAGCCATCATCTGCGATACATCAATCACAAGTGAGGTTGATGAGACCTCAGTAATGTAAAGATCAAGTTGAGAGCGCAAATAGCTAATCACCCACAAATTTGGAGCATACAAGGAGATCACCACAGTATCATCATCATGGGCAAAAAGCTCTACGCTAACAGGCTGTGGCTCCTCATGTGAAACCAACTCAATTTTGATAGGCTTATCAGCATAACGCATCATAGAGCGTAGATAAAATTTGGAAGAAAAATCTTGTGTTTGGGAGTATTTTTCACTTAAAACTTTTAAAAAAGCCTCTTTTTTCTCTCTCAAAGCGCTATTATTAAAAACCAAAACTGCCTTGGGTAGAAAAAGCATATCTTGCGTGTGAGCATTTAAGAAATTTGCCATCCATAGGGATTTTAAAGTATCAAAACCTGTACGGATAAGTATTAAATTATTTCGCAATATAACTTCCATGGCATCCTCTCACACTTAGTTTACATGTAAGCATAAGCAAAAAAGGTACCAATTAGCAGATATCTTTGTAACACTCCACTCTACGATCTCGTAAAAGTCCCCAATACTCTCGTTTAGCTCTATTTTCTTTTAGATCAAAAGGCGCATAAATAATTGCCTCTTCATCACGAGAAGCCTCTATGAGCTTAGCACCACTCCAATCAGTTATAAAAGAGGAGCCATAAAAAGTAAGTTCGCAACTTGCACCCTTCTCGATTCCTACGCGATTTGCCACTATGATTGGTACAGTATTGGCAGCAGCATGACCCATCTGAACTCTCTGCCAATGCTCTTTTGAATCAATCTTAATCTCAGGCTCACTACCTATTGCTGTAGGAAAAAAGATAAGCTCTGCTCTCTTAAGAGCCAAGATTCTCGCGGTTTCGCTAAACCATTGATCCCAGCAGATACCCACACCAATGCATCCAAAAGCAGTATCATAGACTTGAAAACCTGTATCGCCAGGAGTAAAGTAAAATTTTTCCTCATATCCAGGACCATCTGGAATATGTGTTTTGCGATAATTTTGCATCACGCTACCATCAGCATCTATAACAACAAGAGAGTTAAAGTAATCACCATTTTCTTTTTCAAAATAACTTAGAGGCAAGACTACATGTAAGGTTTTTGCGAGCTCGGAAAATTCTTGAATTAAGCTACTTTGAGAACGCTCTACTGCCAAGGAAAAATATTTCTCATCCTTATCTTTACAAAAGTAGAGACTTTCAAACAGTTCTGGCAATAAAATAATATTGGCACCATTTTTTGCTGCTTCTCGTACCAAATTTTTAGCACGAGAACGATTGAACATTTGATCTTCATTCATTTTCATCTGAATGGCTGCTACTGTTAGCAAAAAAAACACTCCAACTGGGTTTCTACCTGAACACCAACAACGAACCCTAATATATGAGCATTTTCTATAGTAATGTAAATATCAGTTATTTTCAAATTCTCTTCATACTGCTTATTTATCATCTTATTGCAAGTAGTAGCTATTGCAATACTAGACAACCCAAACATCACCACTAAAGCCAATATTATTTTTTTCATTTTCCGCCCTTTTTGTTACTCTAAGTATATCAATAATTTCTCTAATTGAAAATTTATCTTTCAAACTAGCAAAATTTTGATAGAATTACGTTTCAATATCGGCATAGCTCAGATGGATAGAGCAGTAAATTCCTAATTTACAGGCCATGGGTTCGAATCCCGTTGCTGATACCACTTAAGTGCCTAATCTATTTTTCTAATTATTTTCTTACATGTAATACACTATACTACACAAAAAGAGAAAAAAGGATATGTTATGAATATTAATAATTCTTTAGTCAACACACAATATATGACTCAAAATCAAAATAGTGCTGATAAAATTTTAGGCATGATTGCTTCGACTCATCAGAGTCGATTAGATGATGTTGCTTCTGCGAATATTGCCACTATGATGCAGTCAGAGATTTCTGGTATGGGTCAGAGTTTGATGAATCTCAATGATGGGATTTCTATGATGCAGATTGCTGATGGAGTGAGTTCTGGACTGAGTGAAAATGCTTCAAAACTCAATGCTATGAGTGTTCGTTACAATAGTGCCGCTTTAAATAGTGCAGATAAAGCAGCCTTGCAGAGTGAATTCAGTGCCATTTCTGATAGTATGCAACAGAGCATAGAGTCAGCTTCTTATAATGGCATACAGCTTTTTAGCTCAAGTAGTGAGTTAGGAAGCATAGATACTAGCTCACTTGATATCACTTCACAAGAGAGTATTCAAAATTTTCAAGACCAACTTTCAACAATTCAAAGCGATATTGGAAGCAGTACTATTGCCATGACAAGCAGTATTAATTCCCTCCAGCAAGCACTCTTAAGTACAAGCGCAGCGCAAAGTCAGCTTAATGATACAGATATCGCTGACGCGGTAAATCAGTTTCAACAAGCGAACTTAAAAGTAGAAGTTTCTACTTTGGCACAAGTACACAAAACGCAAAGCTTACAAGAGCAGATGGGTCGCTTACTAGGCTAAGTCTTACATAGAAGACTTAGCTTTAATTCCCATCAATGAGAGTCCTACTCGTAGCGAGAGGGCAACTACCATAAATAACTTTAGCAATTTCGCTTCATCTTCTTCGCCTATGATACGATAATCATAGTAAAACTTATGCAGGCGGGCTGCAAGAGATTTTAGGTATTCTGGTAATTTTTGTACTTGTCTTGAATGGAAGGCATCATCAATAACTTCAGGTAGCAAAAGAGCTTCAAAGAGTAGTGCGTCTGCATCTTCGTTGAGTCCTGTAAGCCTTGCTTCATTGATAGCTTCTATGCTCATATCACTTTTTGAGAGTATCGTCTGAATGCGTGCATGTGCATAGTTGATGTAAAAAACAGGGTTTGAGCTATCTTCGGCTTTGAGTTCATTAACATCAAACTCTAAGGCTGTATCAGACTTTTTGCTTGCAAAGATAAAACGAAGTGCGTCTGCGCCTATCTCTTCAACAATATCACTCATTAAGATAACATTGCCTGCGCGTTTACTCATTTTAAATGGTTCGCCATCTTTGAGTAAGCTTACCATTTGAGATAAAAGTACTTCCAACTTTTCAGAATCATACCCTAAAAAGTCAATGGCCGCTTTTACACGAGGAATATAGCCGTGATGATCTGCGCCCCAGATATTGATATAGTGATCGTAGCCACGCTCAAACTTTTGGTTATGATAGACGATATCACCTGCTAAATAAGTAGGACGACCATCTTCACGAACAACAACACGGTCTTTTTCATCTGTCTTCTCAGAAGAACGAATCCATGTCTTACCATCTTGCTCATAAACACCTGTACTCATTTTCTTTAAAGTACATCCCCAATCATTATAGAGTGAAGCTTCACTCACAAAGGTATCAAAATGAATATTTGCATCGGCTAAATCATCAGTAATGATTTTCATAACCTTATCTTTTGCCCAGAGTGCGAGCTCTCGTTGACGACTCTCATCACTAAGGATATTCTCACCAAATTCTTCAACTGCCTCTTTTGCCAAATCACTCATATACTCACCACGGTAAAAACTCTCCGGCCACTGCACTTCTTCATTCAAAAGAGAACTTCGCCCCTCTAGTTGAATCGAAAGTCCAAGCAAATCAATCTGGTTTCCTGCATCATTGACATAATATTCAGCTGTCATCTCATAACCAAGATGACGACCTAAACGCAAAAGAGTATCACCATATACCGCGCCTCTAGCATGTCCAATATGCAGAGGTCCCGTAGGATTGGCACTCACAAACTCTAAAAGAATTTTTTTATTTTTCTTTTCACATCCAAACTCTTCTTCATTGTCTAGTGCCCATTGAGCGTACTCATTTAAAAAAGATTCAGAGAGTCTAAAATTGATATAACCCTTGACAGATTCAACAGCTGAAAAAATCTCTGCTTCTCCAAAAGAAGAGGCAAGCTCTTGTGCAATAATCATAGGAGATTTACGAAACTTTTTCGCTAGAGAGAAGGCTATTGGGGTTGAAAAGTGACCAAAAGAACGATCTTTTGGTTTTTCTAAAACAACATCACGCTCAAAGCGTTCGCGCAAAAGCGCGGATACTTTTTGTTTCAATGCTACGCTTGTTTTGTAGTTTCAGCAGGTGCTTCAGTTACGCTTTCAGCAGGTGCAGCATCAACTTTTTTTGGTGCATCAGTTGCAACAATCTCTTCAGGTTCATCATCTTTAACAGATTTCTTGAAATTTTTAATTCCTTGTCCTAAGCCTTTTGCTAATTCCGGAATTTTTTTACCACCAAAAAGTAGTACCACAATTCCTAAGATGATTAATAGTTCTGTTCCACCAGGCATGCCCATAGTTCTTCCTAATATTTAATTTTGTCGCAAAGTATATCTATGCTTTGCTTTTAATGTGCTTATGCATGTATTTAACAGCTAATGCTAATGCTATCTTCTTCCCATTTTCTCACAAAATCATTAATGACTTGAGTGGGAATCTTCATACGCGCAGCTTTGGCTATACGAATAAGATGTTTTGCAGCGCGATCTAAGTCATCATTTATCAGTAAATAATCAAATTCACTGACACGCTGAATCTCTCGTTTTGCCATTTTTATACGATTTTCTATAATCTCTTTTTCATCAGTAGCACGAGAGTAAAGCCGCTTTTCTAGCTCGCACAAAGTAGGCGTTGTAATAAATACTGATGTTGTTATGTCACCCAAGCGACTCTGAATTGAGGTATGCCCCTGAACATCTATATCAAATATAACTAATTTTCGTTCTTGCAAGGCTTTTTTGACGGGCTTTATGGAGGTTCCGTAATAATTTCCATGTACCTTAGCATACTCTAAAAAATGCTCATCCTCAATATCTTTTTTAAACTCTTCTTGACTCACAAAATGGTATTCAAATCCTTCTGTTTCGCCTTTGCGAATCGGTCTTGTTGTTGTAGAGATTGAAAAATAATATGCACCGATCTTATCTTCAATTTTTTTAATTAGTGAGCTTTTACCTGCTCCACTAGGTCCTGATAGAACTAAAACAGCTCCTGTGTCAAAATTCATTCGTCGCCTCCAAATGAAATATTAATATTTATACTCATGCCCTTAAGAGAGTTTACAACATCATCATTATCAAGAGCTTTTAATAGTGTTTTCAAGGCCTCTACTCCTTCAACCTTTGTGCTCTTATTCGAGTTACTCTTTTGAGGAATTAGATCGTCTTCAAAAGCACTTTCAAGAACATCTGAAGCTTCAGCTTCACCAACGGCTATTTTGAGACTCTGCTCATCAAGATCATCTAATCCACTAAATGTCGCTAGAGATTCATTATTATTTGCTATATCTAAAAGAATATCTTCTTCAACACTCTCTTCGAGTTCCTCATCAGAGAGCTCTGAAACAGCGCTTTCAATCTCATCCTCAAGACTCTCTAAGGTATTTTCATCAAGATCTTCAGTAAAATCCTCAAGTTCATCAGAATTCTCTTGTTTATGTTCTGTATCTAAGAGTTCGTCATCTTCAAAGCTTGGCTCTTGTAAAATATCATCAGATTCTTCAATATCTTCAAGCAAATCATCGTCCATATCTAATCCTAAATCATCAAGACCCCCTATAGAAATATTATCCTCAAGAGATTCATCCGCATCTTCTAATAAACCTTGAACTTCAGCTAAATCATCTTTATCTAAAACGCTTTCTTGAACTTCCTCTTTTAGAGATTCTTCTTCACTTGCATCAATTTCCAAAACATCATCAATATCCATAAGCATATCACTATCAGGCTCCATCTCATCAAGATCTAAAGTGCCTAAATCAAGATCATTCTCCATATCTTCTGTATCAAGCGTGAATTCATCATCACCGTTTTCACTAGATACGCTCCCTAAAGAGTTAGAAATAACTGTAAAAAACTCAACAAGATCTGTAGGTAAAAATGGCTTATTGATTATATGTTCAAAGCCTTTAGGCTTTTCGTTACCTCTATTTGCCATAAAAAGATGTTGTGAGGCAGTAATTGAAATGCCTAGACCAAGAGCACTCTCATCATTATAGAGTCCGTCATCAACAATTAATAAATCAACTTCATTACTTTTTATTGATTCAATATCAGAACAAATCTCAAGCTCATCTCCCGTCTTTTGGGCACTTAGTGTAACAAGTTTTGTCACAACAGGATTGTCATTAAAAAGTAGGACTCTCATTATAGAATCTCCCCTTGCACATACGCGCATAAATTGCTATTATTGTAACTAAAAAGTTGTTAAATCATGAAACTCTTACTCGCAATATCTCTTTTTATTCTCTCACTCTTCTCTCAAGATAGTTATTTTTTACCTGATGAGTATGACGATACCATCCATCATCTTACTAAAAAGATAAATAACGCAGAAAAATCTATCTTTATTTTAACAGATAATTTTAATCACTACAAGATAAAAAAGAGTCTTATTAAGGCAGCCAAACGAGGGGTACATATTAAGCTCATCTCTGCACATAATGATGAAAAAAAACAACTAGAACTCTACAAGAATATTAAAACATATCTTTTAAAACCTATACAGAGTCCCCTCTTAGATGGAAAAATTGCAATAACGCTCATTATCATTGACAATAAAATTATATGTAAGCTCTCAACTGCTCTTGAAACAGCACAGATGAAACATAATATTGATATCTTTACATGTAAGGATGATAAAGAGTTTATAGATAAAACAGATCATACTCTCACAATACTTATGAAACGCTCTAAAGCTTACCTAGAGAACTAAAAAAGCATTTCTAGGGCATTAAATGCCCCTTGCATCTCCCCTTTTAGAATCAAAACCATGCTCGCAAGTGTTGCAATTAAAACAACAAAAGAGATAGCAATCTTAATAGGAAATCCTATAACTAGAAGATTAAACTGTGGCATTGTCTTCATAAGCATTCCAAAAATCACATCTGCTAACCACGATAAAGCAACAATAGGAAAAGCAATCACAAATCCCACCATAAACATACGCGAAGCAGAGGCAATAACATAATCAAAAATATGAGGTGTCATTAAAAAACCCCCTAAGGGTATCTTTGAAAGAGAGGCATCCACATAGAGCAGTATCCAATGATGCATATCTAATGAAAAAAGAACCATAAGCGCTATCAGTGATAAAAATTGACTGATTATTGGCATAGAGATACCAGATTGAGGATCAATTGCAGATGCCATAGAAAAACCCATAGCAAAAGAGATCTGTCCTCCCGCAAAAGTTATGGTGTGATATGCAAGAAGAAGTACGAGACCAATAACCAAACCAAACAACAGCTCTCCCAATATAGCAACAATTAAAGAAGGCACAGTAATAGCAATAGTGAGTTCAGGCATAGAGTTATAAAAAACGACACTAAAGAAAAATGCCATTGCAGCCTTCAAAGTAACAGGAATGCTTGTATGTGCAAAGATAGGAACCGCCATAAAAAGAGCACCAAATCGGATAAAAAGTAAAATAAAAGCGACAACATTTTCATCTTGAAAAAGTTGCGCCCACTCCACTGCTTTACTTTCTCTTAACTAATTGTTCGTTTTCTAAGTGATACACACTATGACAACTAAAAGCCAACTGTTCATCATGAGTTACCAATATCATGCCTGCGCTATTAGCTTCAATATACTCATTAAAGAGTGTCATCACTTCCATAGCCGTCTCTTTGTCAAGATTTCCTGTTGGCTCATCAGCAAAAATAATGCGTGGATTTTTAGTTAAGACTCTCGCTATAGAGACACGCTGTTGTTGTCCTCCTGAGAGTTCGGTAACTTTTTGAGAAATGACTTTTTCTATCTTAAGACGTGAGATGAGTTCGTCATCAATCTTTTCATTACTCAAGATAGAAGCAACTTCTAAGTTTTCATAAGCACTAAAACCCTTAAAAAGATAGTGCGATTGAAAAATCATTCCTAAGTCATGACGGCGCATTGCCACCAAATCTTTGGCTTTGAGAGAACTCATATCTTTGTCAAGCACTAGCACTTCTCCTTCATTAGGAGTTAAAAGTGTTGAAAGTATATGAAGAAGGGTAGATTTTCCACTACCACTCACGCCTATAATAGCGATAGATTCCCCTGAGCAAAGGCTTAAGTTTATATCATTAAAAAGAGGATAATCAAATTTGTGTGAAAGATTTTTTGCTTGGAGTAAAGTCATAAGGTATTATAAAGAGATTTTCTTAAAAAGAGAGAAGAGATTTAAAAAATGGCCAAGGAGAAACCCTTATGCCATTTGTGCTGCTACTTCAGCTGCAAAGTCATCAACTTTTTTCTCGATACCTTCACCTACTTCAAGACGGATAAACGCAGAAACTTCTGCTGTTCCACCAGCAGCTTTTGCCGCTGCTGTAACTGCCTCAGCTACAGTCATTTTGTCATCAAGAACATAGTTTTGATCTAGGAGCGCTTGCTCTTTGTCTAAAGTCGTATTATCTTGGATAAAACGAGCTAACTGACCAGGAACAATTTTATCCCAGATTTTTTCTGGTTTATTTTGCTCTTTGAGTGTTGCTTTGATATCTGCCTCTGCTTGTGCCATAACTTCATCAGTTAACTGACTCATTGAGATATATTGAGGCACATTTAAAAGAGGTTTTTTCATACGAGCACGCTCTTCATTTTCAGTTTTGATAGCTTCGATACGACCCTTAGTCTCAGAGGCTACATACTCAGTATCAAAATCTTTGTATGAAAGTGTTGTTGGCTTCATTGCAGATGCGTGCATTGCAACTTGTTTTGCTAGTGGAGCTAAAGCAGCCGCTGTAGCAGGTGAGTCACACTCGATAGCCACGATAACACCGATACGAGTATTTGAGTGCACATAACCATTTACTACAGAATTTGCATCAGCAGTAAGTGTGTTAAGACGGCGAATTTCTATTTTTTCACCGATTTTTGCAACTGTTTCGTCAAAGTATGCAGAGAAAGTTGAACCATCAAGCTCCGTCTCTCTTAGCGCTACTGCGTCATCACATTGCGTATTGAAAACCTGTGTAACTGTTTTAGAAACTAAGTCTTTAAAGCCATCATTTTGTGCAACAAAATCTGTTTCAGAGTTTACTTCTACTAAAGAAGCTATCTTAAAGTCTTCAGAAACTTTAAAACCGATAGAGCCTTCAGCTGCTACGCGATCTGCTTTTTTAGCAGATTTTGCAACACCACGCTCTTTAAGCCACTCTGTCGCTTTTTCCATGTCGCCATCATTTTCAACTAAAGCTTTTTTACAATCCATCATAGGAGCGTCTGTTGCTTGACGGAGCTCTTTAACCATTGCTGCTGTAACTGCCATACTATGCTTCCTCTGTTTTTATTTCAGCTTCTGCTGGAGCTACTTCTTCAGCTATAACTTCTTCAGTCGCTTCAGCTTCTGCAGGTGCTTCTTCTTGCTCTGGAACTTCTTCAGCAGCGCCTAATGCTTTTCCTTCATTGATAGCTTCTGCCATCTCTTTACAGAAAAGTTGAATTGAACGAATTGCATCATCGTTTCCTGGAATTGGATAATCAATGACATCTGGATCACAGTTTGTATCAAGTGGAGCAACAACTGGGATACCTAAACAACGCGCTTCATTAACAGCAATATGTTCTTTAACAGCATCAATTACGAAAAGCATGTCTGGAAGTGTTTTCATATTACGGATACCACCAAGATATGCATTGAGTTTACTTTTTTGACGACTCATCATCAAAGCTTCTTTTTTTGTAAGAAGATCTGTTTGACCTTTTTCTTCCATTTGCTCAATAATTTCAAGTTTACGGATAGATTTTTGAATCGTGTTATAGTTGGTTAACATTCCACCTAACCAGCGGTTATCAACATATGGCATACCACAAGATTCAGCTGCCGCACGCACTGCTATACGAGCTTGTTTTTTTGTACCAACAAAAAGAATAACCTTTCCTTCAGCTGCTGCGTCAAGAACGATTTGATATGTGTTACGGAAATAACGAAGTGTTTTTTGAAGATCGATAATATAGATATTTTTACGAACACCAAAAATATACTTTTTCATTTTCGGATTCCAACGGCGTGTTTGGTGTCCAAAGTGTACACCACATTCTAATAAGTCTTTCATAGTTACCATAGTAACTCCTTTAAGTAAAAATCCTGGTTCGCGTCAGTATCTCTCAACGCTTTTGGATATTATTTCACCCTAAGCGCACCAGTTTTTGAGTAGCTGATACCTGTTTACTGTTTATCTTCATATATCGAGAGATAAAAGCGTGAAATTTTACAAAAAAATCACTTAAGACTAGCTTCATGTTACGCCGACTAGACAAAGAGTGAAACGACGTAGCAATTCACAGACTAAGCTTGCAACTTTTGCAACTCTTCTTTAACCTTCGCCACATGCTCTTTTACACGAACCTTTGTCCAGACAGCTTTTATTATGCCCTCAGGGTTAATGATATATGTTGAACGCACAATCCCCATATACTCCTTGCCATAATTTTTCTTTAACTGCCAGACACCGTATGTTTGCATCATTTCAGTGCTCTCATCACTCAAAAGTGTAATATCAAGCTCTTTTTTCGCGATAAAATTACGATGTTTTTGTGTAGAATCTGCGCTAACTCCTAAGATAACTGCATTCATATCTTCAAAAACAGGCAAAGCCTCTGTAAATTCGCACGCTTCAGTGGTACATCCTGGTGTGTTATCTCTAGGATAAAAATATAAAACTACCCATTTGCCTTTCACATCACGAAGACATATCTCTACATCATCTTGGTTTGGTAGGCAAAAATCTGGTGCCTTTGTCTCTATTTCTAACATTTTCTTCCTTTTTATCTGAGCTTAAAAAAATTACTCTCCTGCAATATGGCTCATGTCAATCTCTAATCCTACTTCACCCGAGAGTGTATCCATCAGTGAAAAAAGAGCATTTGAATGCTTTTCAGCTTCTTGAAAACCATCCATAATGCCTTGTTTAGATTTATTTTTAGCCATACTCCCGCCAGAGATAATACATTCTATGTTTTTATTAATCAAAGCATGAAACCTTACATGATGATGTTCTATCTGCTTAAACGTACTGTTTGTGCCTAAAATTTTTGTTCCAACACCATAATACCAAGATCCAAAACCACACTCTTTATGACTTTTTTTCAACTCTTCGCTCACTGCGCCATTAACAACTGCAGCATAGGCACTTGATTTAAAAACTATATTCTGGATTTTATAATTTGACAAAAAAAGACCCAAGCTACTCTGATTTGACTGCTGGGTAATTGTTTCCATATCGCTTGAAAGGTCGGACATTGTATCTAAAAAATCATTCATCTTGTTACTTGATTCATTGGCAATTTCGCTCATATTTATTGCATTTTCAGAGATACCACTTGACTGTTGTTGAAGATTTTGAATCGTAATACTTATCTCTCCTGTTGCTTTTGTTGTACGCTCGGCAAGTTTTCGCACCTCATCAGCAACGACAGCGAAACCACGACCATGCTCCCCTGCTCTAGCTGCCTCAATAGCAGCGTTAAGTGCCAAGAGATTTGTTTGATCAGCAATATCTTTGATGAGATTAACAACCATAGTAATATCGTTCACATTGGAATCCATCTGCTCAATACTGCTTACTGTATCACTCACTAATTCACTCAAACTTACTATTTCAGTTGTTGTATTTTCTACAATAGCGTATGTCTCTTTTGTTAAATCTGCAGCATCTGATGTAAGCTTTGCCACAGCAACAAAAGCATCTTTTGTCTTATTGATATCTGATGCAATTAAATCTAGATTGCCTTTCATACCGCCATTAAATTGACTAAAATTAGTTGAAAGTTCGCCCATAAGCTTATAACGCTCATTGGCTTTCATTGACGCTACTGCCTTTTGTATGGCATCGGCAGTCTTTTTAAACTCTCCATGTAAACCAGATGGATACATAGTTCTATACATCTGCCCTTGGCTTACAGCTCTAATTGTATAACGCGTTTCTCTCAATATTACTTCCATCTGATCGAGTGCGTTATTTATATCCCATGCGATATTTTCAAGAGAACTCTCGTTTTTATACAATATCACTCGTGAAGCTAAAATACCATTTTTTGTATTGTGGAGTGTATCTGCAATTTTTTTCATCAAAAAAGCATCATCCGAACGAGCAGGAGAGAATGGAATGAAAAGTGAAGCTAAGGCTAAGAGCGCTATAATTCCTGCAACTATCATTTGCGACTGCATCACTAAAAAAACTACACTTACAATTACTAAGACGAAAAGAGCGATAACACTTGGATTTTTAATATTATTCATACTCACCCCTTATACTCTTATGTCTTTTTGAAGATCAATAATAAATTCATTATAGCCAACTTTATTTTCATCTAAAAAATCATGAAGAAGTTTTTCTGATGCACTTATGCCACCATTTCTTTCAGCCTCACAAAGGCTTTTATATAAAGGAATGATTTTTTCAATAGCACTGTGAGGTGGCTTTCTTCGTACCGATGTGTAACTGATAATTTTTCCATTAGCATCTACATCAGCAGTAATATAAGCAAGAACCCAATAAAAACCACCATCAGAGCAGAGATTTTTTACAAAGCCAAAAAACTCTTTTTTATCTTGAATCAGATCCCAAGCATATTTAAAAGCAAGACGGGGCATATCAGGGTGGCGTATAAGATTATGATTTGCACCAATCAAATCAGCCGGAGGATAACCAGCCATCCTTGCAAATATTTCATTACAATAAATAATTTTGCCCTTAGTGTCTGTTTTAGAGACAATAAAGTCATCATCTGTGAGCCTTTTTTCATTCTGAGTGATATTTTTTGGAGCATCACTCTTAGATAAACTTTTTCGTTCCATGCTGTCCTCTTTGTTATAGTTTGTGATTATAACATAAAGCACTTACATACCGAGTTCACTCTTTACATGCAAGCCTCTATCGTGAAAAATCTGTGCGGCGATTCCATTGCCTAGAGCTATCTGTTCTCTTTGAATGTTGAATATCGGAGTAGTGCCAAAACCACATGAGGGTGACTTTGATTTTAAAACGGCTAGCGTGACATCATGATGCTCTTTTAAAAAAGATAAAACCTCAAATTTAAGATGCTTGCTAAGGTCTCGACCGCTTTCATCACCCCTTACATGTAAGGCTTTGTTTGCCATCTCAATAACAGAGATACGCTCTCTAGGAGTCCCTAAGATAGGTGCTTCAGGGCAGAAAGGAATAATCTCATACTCTTTATAGGCTTCGCTTACATGGTAGGCTGGTTTTGACTTACCATCATAACGACATGCTTCGCCCAAAAGACAGGCTGATATGATTACTTTTTTAGGCGATGACAATGGATTTAATCTCACTCATCTCTTCTATGGCAAAATGAGGCCCTTCGCGTCCTACACCACTAAGCTTCACTCCACCATAAGGCTGGATATCAAAGCGTAAAGTTGGCATATCATTAATCACGATACCGCCAGCGTCTAACTTATCAATAGCGCGCTGTGTAAGCTTCAAATCATTCGTAAAAACTGAAAATTGCAAGCCATAAGGAGAATTATTCATACGAGGGCAAGCATCATCAAAACCATCCACTTTTACAAGACTAACTATCGGAGCAAAAACCTCTTCACAGACGATAGCCATATCATCACGCACATCTGCCATCACACAAGGATGAAACATTCGTCCCTCTCTTTGAGGCTCCATAAGTGCGCGAGCACCCTCTTCGATAGCACTTTGCACCCAGTTCATAGCACGCTGTGCTGCTTCATCATCTATAAGTGGCCCCATAAAAGTAGCCTCCTCATAAGGTGAGCCAACAACGAGTTTTTGTGTCTCTTTTGCCATCAAATCAGCAAAGGCATCATAAATATCTGCATCCACATAGATACGCTGTAAGGAGATACAGACCTGCCCTGAATTGACAAAGGCACCTAAGGCACAACGAGAAGCAGCGTAGGCTAAATCAGCGCTCTTATCTATAAAAGTTGCCGCATTGCCACCAAGTTCTAAACTAACTTTTTTGATGCCAGCACTCTTTGCAATGATATTGCCTACTGGTACAGAACCTGTAAAACTTATCACACGGGGGATATCGCTAGTAATTAAGGCACTCCCTACTTCTGCGTCACCATACACAAGACTCAAAGCATCTTTTATAGCATACTTACTCTCAATAAACATCTTGGCAAATTTATAAGCCGTCAGTGGTGCTTCAGGGGTTGGTTTTAAGACGACTGCATTGCCTGCTACCAAAGCAGGTGCGAGTTTATGTGCTACAAGATTTAGGGGAAAATTAAAAGGTGTGATAGCAACCACAACACCAGCAGGCTCACGACGATAAAAGGAGAGCGTTTTCTTACCACTAGCCATTGCATCCGTGTTTATCGTCTCTCCATGCATCGTTCGCATCGTCTCTGCTGAGAGTTTTACAGTTTCGATACATCTATCAACTTCAACGCGAGCAAAGGCGATAGGTTTGCCCACTTCATCTGTTATAGTTTGCGCCATATCTTCACGATTTTCTTGTAAAATTCTTGCAACATCAAGAAGCCAATCACAACGCTGTGAAAGCGTAGAAGCCTTACATGTAAGCTTTGCTTTTTGTGCAATCTCCAAAGCTTTTAGAGCATCTTCACTGCTACATATCGGTGCGCGAGAAACAAGCTTATCATCAAATGGGCTTTTGCGTTCGCTCCATGACTTTGTTACATTTTCGCTTGAACCAAAAAATATTTTTGCATCCATCAAGACTCCTTTATGAATTGAATTTAAAATTTTATTTGACAAACAAATATAATTACAATCATAGCTATATAATTTATGTTAAAAGGACTTAGTATTTTTCTATATCCTAGAGCTAGGCTTATTTAACCTTTTTAAATAGAATCAAATAATGCTAACAACTAAACCCATTACGCCCAATAAAAAGCTTGCACTACCCATAGGCAGAAAATAACTTTCCTGTAAAAATCCGTTCTGGTCAATATATCCGTAAAAGATATTTTCCATAACAAGAACTAGTGTTCCTAGCAAGACAAAAAACAAACTTAATGAAACCGATTTTGTTTTTATAAGCACATTTATACTCACAACTTTCTCAAGCATTTCTTTCCTTTGTGATTTTCTTGATATGTATCAAAGCATACTTCTTAGTTGCGTTGCATGCCAAAGAATGATGAAGTTAAGAAAGAAAATCAGAAGTGAACTGCCTCTGGAGATGATATTTTGTAATATGGTTCTTGATTTTGTGTGTGTCTTAAAAGCGATAATCATATGAATAATGGTTATAAATGTCAAAAAAGCAACCATAAAAAGCTTACGAATCATAGTTTGTGCTAAATCTGAATCTATCGCATAATCAAAAACATCCATAAAGCCATGATGCATAAAAAGAATAATCCCCGTAGTCAAAAGAGAGACTAGCCAAACACTTTCAAGATAGCCATACAGTGGCCCTAGGTGCTCGTAAACATTTGCTTGTGCCTGTTTATCACGAAGGAATATGCCTAAAGCGAAGAGAAGAAGTGAGCCACCAATCCACGCAGTTGCTGATAAGATATGAATATAAAGTACAATTTGCATAGACCAATTATACGCAAACTATCGTAATCATTTATTAATCAATATCAAGAAATCAATATTAAATAGATTCTCTGCTAAAATACGTGCATTAAATAGAGAATACCTCTAAGAAAATATCATGGAGTTTTAATGGAAATGGATGCAGCCAAATATATTTGGATGAATGGCGAGTATGTGGCATGGAAAGATGCTAAGACTCATGTTCTTTCACATACACTTCACTATGGAAATGGTGTTATTGAAGGAACAAAGGCGTATAAAACCGCCAAAGGTTATGCGATTTTTCGCCTTAATGATCATACCACTCGCTTAAAAGAGTCGGCAAAAATGACACTTATTGATATACCTTACACTATAGAAGAGATGAACAAGGCACAGATTGAGCTTATAAAAAGAAATGAGTTTGATGGTGACAATGTCTATATCCGCCCTTTTGCCTTTTTAGGTTATGGTGTTATGGGCGTGTATCACAAAGATGCTCCTGTTGAGACTGTTATGGCTGCTTGGGAATGGGGTGCATATCTTGGCGAAGAGGGTATGCGCAAAGGTATTCGTCTTAAAATCGTATCTATGACTCGCCCTGCAAATACCTCAAATATGGGCAAAGCAAAAGCAAGTGCTAATTATCTCAACTCTCAAATGGCAAAATTTGAAGCTATTGAGTGTGGTTATGATGAAGCACTTCTTTTAGATGATCAAGGTTATGTGGCAGAAGCGAGCGGTGCTTGTTTCTTTATGGTCAAAGATGGCGTGCTTATCTCACCACCAAACGACAACTCTTTAGCCTCTATCACTCAAAAAACTGTTATTGAGATGGCAGGGAAAATGGGTCTTGAAGTTGTCCGTCGCCGTGTAACTCGTGAAGAGGTTTATGTGGCAGATGAAGCATTTTTAACAGGAACAGCAGCAGAGATTACTCCTATTAGAGATGTGGATGCACGCATTATTGGTAAGGGCACTCGCGGTCCTATAACAGAAAAAATTCAAAGCAGTTATTTTGATATCGTTTTTGGACGAAATCCAGAGTATGAACACTATTTAACTTACATAGAGGAGAACTAATGGCATCAGATATGAATGACTATTTCAATAAAAAGAAAAGTGAAAACAAAAGCACAAGTGGTGGCGGTGGTGGCGGTCCAAAAATGCCTAAACCCCCAAAAATAGAGTTTAATATGAGCGGAGGGAAGCAAGCACTTATTGTTTTTATCGTAGCCATTTTATTTTTCTTGGTGGTTGCCAAACCTTTTGAGATTATCGAAGAGGGACAGCGTGGTATTTTAGCAACAAATGGAAAGTATGAACAACAAACACTACTTCCAGGGCTGCATTTTATCATTCCTGTGATTCAAAAAGTTTATATTGTTGATACGAAAGTTCGTATCATTAACTACGCGGATAAGATAGAGCGTTCTGGCTTAGGCGATGGCATTACTGTTAAGCCCGCTATCACTGTTTTAGATAAGCGTGGTCTTCCTGTATCTATTGAGCTAACGGTTCAGTACCGTCTTAATGCACAATATGCCGCACAGACTATCTCTAACTGGGGATTTTCTTGGGAAGAGAAAATCATCAATCCTGTAGTTCGTGATGTGGTTCGTAATGTTGTTGGACAATATGAGGCAGAATCTCTCCCTACTCAGAGAAATGTCATCGCAAAACTTATAGATCAGAGAATTGCTGCAAATGTAAACGAGCAGAAAAACTCTCCTGCTGTTTTAGAGTCAGTACAGATGCGTGAGATTGTTTTACCTCAAAAAGTAAAAGATCAAATCGAAGCTGTTCAGGTAGCTAAACAAGAAGTCCAAAGAGCAGAACAGCAAGTTGCTCGTGCTAAACAAGAAGCCTTCAAGCGTGCAGCACAGGCACAAGGTCAAGCAGATGCGGTAAAAATTCAAGCGCAAGGAAAGGCAAATGCTATCACTATCGAAGCAGATGCACAAGCCAAAGCCAATATTATTATCAGCGAATCGCTTACACCTCAACTTCTTGAATTGAAACAGATTCAGATGCAAGGTATGTTTAATGACGCTCTTCGTGTCAATAAAGATGCAAAAATATTCTTAACACCTGGCGGATCAACTCCAAATATCTGGGTAGATACAAAAGATGCTCAAAAACGCGTTAGCGCGCAATAAGAACAACCCTTACATGTAAGACTAAGGATTCGCTCCTTAGTGGTACATCTTTTGCTTACTATTATCAATTTATTCAGGACTTTTACTTATGCAAGAAATTTTAAACCGTGTCGATTGGGAAAAATCCGAACTTTTACCCGTAATCGTACAAGATGCGACAAACAATGAAGTGCTTATGGTAGCATATATGAACAAAGAGGCTCTACAACTCTCACTAGAGACAAGACTTGCTCACTACTACTCACGCTCACGCAAGCGTTTATGGAAAAAGGGTGAAAGCAGCAATCATCTCCAGCATATTCAGTCATTTTTTATAGATTGTGACAATGATACACTGCTTATCAAAATCATCCAAGATGGGGTTGCTTGCCATACGGGAAGACGTTCATGCTTTTTTACCGAGTTAGAGAGTGGTGATGCCATTTCGGAAGTAGAGGTTGATACTGCTGCGATGTATGGTGTTGTAGATGAGCTCTATCACACTATCTTAGAGCGTAAAAATGCCGACCCTCAATCATCTTGGACTGCAAAGCTTTTATCTGGTGGCGATAATGCCATTTTGAAAAAAGTTATTGAAGAGGCAGGTGAATTTAGCTTTGCTATTAAAGATGGCAACGAGGATGAAATTATCCATGAATGTGCTGATTTAACCTACCATGTGCTTGTGGCGCTAGGTCATAAAAATATCTCACCTGATCGTATCAAACAAGAACTAGCTCACCGTTTTAATCAAAGTGGTATTGCAGAGAAAAATTCACGCTAATTATGAAACAGAAGCTCATTGCCTTTATTGATACTCTTGTTCTTTATGACTATATTCTTTTTGGAGCGGTTAGCGTACTCTTTATACTCTTCTTAATTTTAGCTATCTTGCTTCGTCATAAAACAGCTCTTTCGGTTTTAAGCGTACTGATAGCTTTTCTCATTTTGATACTAGGCCCTACACTTGGCTATATAAAGATGCACCAATTTCTCTATAAAAATGAGGTAAATATAACGAAGGCTCAAAAACTAGAGTTTACGGATGCCTTACTTATAGAGGGTACTTTAAAGAACAACTCTAAAATGGATTTTCTTACATGTAATATAAAAGTAGCTGCCTATAAAGTCTCAGGAAACAGAATAAAAGATATAATATATCCCTTTAAACCATTTAAGAAAGCTTCTTTAAAATTAGATACAATGATAAAACCTAAACAAAGCAAAAAATTTAAACTCTTTTTAGAGCCATTTCATTACTCAAAAGAGTACAATTTAAGTACAGGAGCAGACTGTAGATGACACACTTAACTATCGTACATTACCTCGTTTTAGCCGTTATTGTACTCCTTTTTCTTTTGACTGTTATCCTCTCTCTTCGCGAAAAAAATCCAAAAACTCGCACATCCATGATACTCTCATCTTTTGGAGTTATGGTTTTACTTGCAGGATTTCTTATGATGGCACTAGACAAATATACAAAAATAGCAAAGATTAGAGGTCTAAAAAATACAAGACTTCTTATGAATGAGCAGATTGTCTATAGTGGCTATGCCTATAATGCAGGAAAATACACTATAGGCAAGGTTGAACTAGAGATAAAACTTGTCAATAAAGGGCATGCTACAGGCAATGTCAAAGGAGGAAACTTCTATAAACCGAGTGGGTTTATGGACTTTATTGGTGGAGGCGATACAGCCAAACGCAAAAACAAACCACAAACTATTATCCGCACCTTTGTCGTTGCAAAAAATTTAAAGCCTGGAAAAGCAAAATACTTTAGCGTTCGCATGCCTTATCCGCCCTACTTCACAAGTACGGCTGATTATACAAGAGTTTTTGCACACTAATATTTCAAACCAACTCTCTTGAGAGCTTTGTTAATATTGCGGACTTGTTCATTGCGATTACGGCACCACAAAGGTGCTATCAAAGAGTCATCATCAATCCCTGCCGTAACTCTTTGAACATGTATATCTGCTGGTTTTAACTGCAAGGCTTCTACTAAAACATCAAGATACTCTTCTTCGCTAATTGGCGTAAATTCGCCACGCACAAATTCATTAGCAAGCGCGGTGCGTTTTACCACATAGAGCGGATGGTATTTCACTGAGTCGATGCCCCAAGAGTAAGCCTCTCTCGCAGTCTGCATCATCATCTCACGATCTTCACCTGGAAGCCCAAAGATAAGATGCCCACAAACATTTAAGCCGTACGCCTTAGACTTCAATATCCACTCTTTCACATTAGCGCTGTCATGACCACGGTTGATACGCTCTAGCGTTTCATCATAGACAGATTGGATGCCAAATTCTATCCATATCTCTTTCTTGCGTGAAAGCTCTTGGAGGTACTCTAAAACCTCTTCGCTAACACTATCAGAGCGTGTGCCTATGCTCAAACCCACAACATTATCAAAACTAAGTGCCTTATCATAAAGGGCTTTGAGTGTTTCAAAAGGGGCATAGGTATTTGTAAAAGATTGAAAATAGACGAGAAATTTTTCTGCTCCGTATTCGCGCTTCTGCTTTTCACTGATAAGCTCAAACTGTTTTTCAAGCTGGAGTAACTGTTTTTCTAAGTGAGGGTTCTCTTTTGAGTCCATATTTAGAAAAAAACCTTTAAGAGGCTTCACGCTATCTAAGCTAGGACTAAAAGAGTCATTTTCGCAAAAAGTGCAACCCCCTTTTGCAACATTACCATCGATATTAGGACAGGTAAATCCTAAAATAGAGACGGGAGCTTTGTAAACTCTAGTTCCGAACTTCTCTTTTAAATAAGTACCAAATGTATAAACTTGTTTCAAATCACCTACTCTGGGTTAATAACATACTCGCCTGTAAAACAGGCAGTACAATAGCTAGCTTCTTCACCCTCTACACTTCGTAAAAGACCATCATTGCTCAAATAAGCAAGAGAATCGGCTTCAATATAGTGTGCAATCTCATCTGCGGACATATTTGCCGCAATAAGTTTACTCTTATCAGGAGTATCTACACCATAATAGCATGGATCAGTCGTTGGTGGTGAAGAGATACGCATATGCACCTCCTTCGCCCCTGCTTCTTTGAGCATACGGATAATACGACGACTTGTAGTCCCACGCACGATAGAGTCATCAATAACAATAACACGCTTGCCTTTGATAAGCTCCTCAATAGGAGAGAGTTTCATCTTCACTTTCATCTCTCGCATCTCTTGAGTGGGCTCAATAAAAGTCCGTCCAATGTAGTGATTTCTCATAATTCCCATCTCAAAAGGGATACCACTCTCTTGAGCATACCCAAGTGCGGCAGGTACACCTCCATCAGGGACAGGGATAATCATATCTGCTTCTACGGGTTGCTCTTTGGCTAACTCTTTGCCCATATTTTTACGCATTTGATAAACATTTTTTCCAAAAACATTGGAATCAGGACGCGCAAAATAGACATATTCAAAGATACAGTGCTTCGGAGTCGGCTCGAAAAGTTGAATAGAACGAGGTGCCTTATCTTTTTCAAAAATCAGAAGTTCCCCTGGCTCTATATCACGAATAAACTTTGCACCTATCAGATCAAAAGCACAGGTCTCAGAAGCCACAACATAACCATCACCAACACGGCCTAAGCTTAGTGGTCTAAATCCATGCGGATCACGCATAGCAAACATTTTCGTTCTACTTAAAAAGACTAAAGAGTAAGCGCCCTCAATCTTTTTAATCCCATCTATAATACGAGCAAGAAGTTTTGTCTCATCACTTTTAGCGATAAGGTGAATAAGGTTTTCCGTATCCATAAAGGTCTGAAAAATAGCTCCTTTACTGATAAGATCTTTACGAACTTCCTGAGCATTAGTAAGATTTCCATTGTGAACAATTGCCATTTCACCTAGGTCATAACGCGCAAAAACAGGCTGGGCATCAAGGATAGAGTCATCCCCTGCAGTTGAGTAACGGGTATGCCCAATAGCACTTGTTCCCGTCAAGGTCTCAAGTTTTTGCTCATTAAAAACACGAGTCACTAAACCACGGTCTTTAATGGTACGGAGTTTCACGCCATCACTTGAACTAATTCCTGCCGCTTCTTGACCACGATGCTGGAGTGAATGAAGCGAAAAGAAAGCTAACTTTGATGCCTCTTCGTGACCAAATATTCCAACAACTGCGCACTCTTCGTTTAGCTCTCTTTGCATATACACTTCCTATTCAAGTTCTAATGAGTCTGCAATAGAGTAGAGACCCGCTTCTTGCTTGCTTAACCACTCTCCTGCGCGTATTGCACCTTTTGAAAAAGTATTACGACTTGTTGCGGTATGATTAAGCTCAATAAATTCACCATCATTATAAAAACCAACGGTATGGCGTCCTACAATATCGCCACCACGAAGCGCCATAACTGCTATCTCTTCTTGGGTGCGTTTTCCAATATTTCCGTTACGACCACTTACGCGCACCTTATCCAAATCTAAACCACGACCTTTTGCGGCAGATTCAGCAAGCGTCAAGGCAGTTCCACTTGGTGCATCAATTTTATGGCGATGATGCTGCTCAACTATCTCAATATCAAAGTCTTTGAGTCGCTGCGCTGCAATATTTACAAGTTTACTTAAGAGTGCAACGCCTAAAGACATATTTGTTGCATACAAAATAGGCATGGCTTCGCTAGCTTGTTGTAAAAGATTTGTCTGATGGGTATTTAAACCTGTTGTACCAATAACAAGTGGCGTTGGATGTTTTAAAGCAGCTTCTAAAAGTGATTGTGTTGCCTCAGGTGTGGAAAAATCAATCACAATATCACTTGCATTTAAAAGTGTTGCTATATCTTCTGTCGCCAAGACTTCAGGAGCCAGAGAAAAGGTTAATTCTCCATATACATGTACTGCCGAGAGCGACAACTCTTTTTCTTGTAACAGATCCTCAATTATCAACTGACCTACGCGCCCAGTTGCTCCAAATAAACCGACTTTAATCATAATTTACTCACTCACTTTTTCATCTACATAGGCGATTGCCTGCAAGGCTGCTACTGCGCCATCTCCTGCTGCTGAGACAACTTGTTTTGGTGCATCAACACGCATATCCCCTACCGCAAACAGACCTGAAGTACTTGTTCGCATAGAGATATCTACTAAAACTTCACCATGCTCATTCATATCGCAAATAAAAGATCCATCTTCTTGTTTTAAAACTTCATTATTAACATCATTACCTACAAAAGTAAATACACCTGGCACTTCAATATCACGACTTGTGCCATCTTTAAACACAACACGCAAACCCGTAACTCCCATAGCGTCACCATATACTTCCTCAGGAGAAGCATTTAAAACAAGTTCGATATTTTCAGTTTTTTTGATGCGTTCTATTGTATTTGGTGCAGAACGAAACTCATCACGGCGGTGAACCAAATAAACCTTCGCACAGATTTTTGCAAGATACAGAGCCTCTTCAAGAGCAGTATCACCACCACCAATAACAGCAACCTCTTTGCCTTTATAGAAAAAACCATCACAAGTTGCACATGTACTGACCCCTTTTCCAAAAAGCTCATTTTCACCTTTGAAGCCAACACGGCGAGGTGTTGAGCCTGTTCCAACGATAACAGAGTGCGCTTCAACGCTTGTGCCGTCACCCTTATAGATAGTGAAATTTCCTGCATCATTTTTACTGACACGAGTCACTTCTATCATCTCATGAATCAGACCGAACTTTTGACACTGCTCAGGCCATGGCGTCATCAAATCCATACCTGTAATTTCACCTGTGACCCCAGGATAGTTTTCTATCTCCGAGCTATTCATAATTTGACCGCCTGGCATGCCTTTTTCAAACATGACAACATTTTCTAAACCGCCACGAGTGGTATATAATCCAGCAGTAAGACCAGCAGGTCCTCCGCCTATAACTGCACAATCAAGTATCATCTATAAATCCTCTAAATTCAGTTTTTTATTCGTATCTAATTTTCGTATCATACTATCTTGTTTATAAAGACTCTCTTTGACTTTTTTGATAATAAAAACAGTGGGAACATTATAGATATTAAAACGTTGAATAAACTTTAATAAGGTATTTGTTCCACTTTTTACAAAAATTATTTTTTTCGTTGAAACTACGCTCTCTTGGTAGTAATCAACGGCTACAATAGGGTATTTACTTTTTGCTTCTTGTATGGTTTTTGTTGCGCCTGGCTTATTTGAGCTATAAAATATAACAATATATTTTTCTGCCTTAGGAGTAAAAATATCTGTTTTTTGATAAAAAACCCACTCTTTAAAGTCAATAAATTTGAACTCTGAGAATTTGTAATTAAAGTATGCAAAAGCGGCGGCTATCATTGCAGCGCCAAAAAAAGAAGCAAGTAGTGTTGATAGCGAGAAGAGACTTTTGCCTCGTCTTGCCATCTTTTTAACTCAACCTATGCAAGAAATGAGTTAATTTTGTCAGCGTACGCTTGTTTAGAAGCAGCACCAACCATTTGGTCAACCATTTCACCATCTTTAAAGATAAGAAGTGTAGGAATTGAACGAATTCCGTATTTAGTAGCTATATCTTGCTCTTCATCAGTATTTACCTTTGCGATAGTTGCCTTGCCTTCAAAGTCCTCTGCCAACTCTTCAATAATTGGAGCGATCATACGACACGGTCCACACCATGGAGCCCAAAAGTCCACCAAAGATACACCCTCAGCTATTGAAGCCTCAAAATTGTCATCTGTTAATTCTACGTATTTTGCCATGTTTTTTCCTTTATAAGTTTTAGTAGCGTAATTATACCTTTGCTAGTCTTTACTAGGACTGATAATATTACGATTTTAAATCAGAGAAATTTTATCTTATTTAAAAATATATTGCAAAAAAGTTTTATTTTAAGAAATATTTTTAAGTTTTATATAAATTTAGTTATAAATGCACTACAAGGAAATATATGAGAGTTTTACTAAATGGTCTTGGAAGAGTTGGAAAAAATATACTTCGCATCTCTTTAGAAAATAGCAATTTTACTATTGTTGCTATTAATGAGCTCAATTCTAATCTTGAAAATATTGCTTATACAATAAACTATGACTCCACATATGGGAGGCTAAGTGAGCCTTTTATGGTAGAGGATGAGAGTATAAAAAATTCCACTTCTAGGATAAAAATATTGAACGAGGAATCACTTTTTGATATTGATTATAAAAAGCACAATATTGATATCATCATTGATGCGAGTGGCGTGAAGTATGATACGCAAAAACTTAAAACTTTACATGTAAAGGCGCTCTTTTTAACCCACCCTAATGCTGATGCAGACATAAACATCATCCTAGGTGTCAATGAAAACCAGCTTCAAAGCTCACAGCACCGTATCATCTCTACGAGTTCTTGCAACGCTACTGCTTTGCTCCCTGCCTTACATGTAATAGATAAAAAATTTATTATTGAGTGTGGAGAAATTACAACTATTCATCCTTGGCTTAACCATCAAAAACTGCTTGATGGTGGCTGTATTGGCTCAAAAGATAGAGATGTTACATGTAACTTTGAATTTGGACGCTCTGCCACGCAAAATATTATCCCAAGTCAAACCACAACCATAGAAGCATGCTCATACATTTTACCTCATATAAATTCTACGATTATCGGCTCAAGCTCTTTTCGTGTGCCAACAGAGACGGTAGGGGTTATAGAAGTGATTTTACTTGTAAAAAAAACATGCACCAAAGAGGCATTAGAGCAACTTTTATATGATTATGAAAAAAATCAGACAGAAAAAATCTTACTCAACAACAGACAAGCCTTAGTCTCAAGCGACTTTAAAGCGCAAGCCTTTACTACCATCATCGACCATAGATTTACAGATGTAAAAATGGATAAGATGATAAAACTTAGCATCTGGTACGACAACGAATGGGGCTATGCCTCAAAAGTTGTCGATATCGTCAATAAACATATCTCTTTGACATAATGTGACAATCTCTTTTATTATACTTCTTTTAACGAAGGAGTTTTATGGTTACTGAAATATTAAAACGCAATGGTAAATCTGAAGGTTTTCACGGTTTTAAAATCAGAGACGCTATCAAGAAAGCTTTTGCAAGCGAAGGTGTCATTTTTGACAGCAGTGTCTGTGATAGCGTTATTGAAAAAATCTCTTTCCGACGCGTTGTTGCTGTAGAGGATATTCAAGATATTATCGAAAAAGAACTCTATAAAGCACGCTATTTTGATGTTATGAAATCTTTTATGCTCTATCGTCATATGCACAAAATGCAAAGAGAACATCTTTTAGGGCTCAATGATGACACAACCTATATCAATGCTGCACAAACAATAGAAGAGTACATAAACGGAGAGGACTGGCGTATCAAAGCCAACTCGAACACTGGCTACTCTAATGCAGGACTTGTCAATAACAGCGCAGGAAAGATAATCGCTAACTACTGGCTAGATAAAATATACTCTAAAGAGGAAGGATATGCTCACCGCAATGGAGATTATCATATCCATGATTTAGACTGCTTAACAGGATACTGCGCAGGATGGAGTCTTAGGGTTTTACTAGACGAGGGTTTTAATGGAGTTCGTGGGCGTGTTGAGTCTAGCGCACCTAATCACTTCCGTGAAGCCTTAGGACAGATGGCAAATTTTCTAGGTATTTTACAGAGTGAATGGGCTGGAGCACAGGCATTTAGCTCTTTTGATACCTACCTTGCTCCTTATGTTTTTAAGGATCAACTCTCTTTCAAAGAGATAAAAAAAGCAGTGCGTAGTTTTATCTACAACCTTAATGTTCCTGCGCGTTGGGGGCAAAGTCCTTTTACAAACATAACTATCGATTGGACAGTGCCAAGTGATTTAAAAGATCAAATCCCTACCCGCCTCCAAGAGCATCTTTTCAAAGGGATTGATAATGCAACCCTCTCTTCTCTTGCCAATAAACGCGGCGTTGAAAATTTACAGAGCATGTGCTATAAAGATTTCCAACATGAGATGAACCTTGTTAACCGAGCTTATTATGAAGTGATGACAGAAGGTGATAAAACAGGGCAACCTTTTACCTTTCCTATTCCTACTGTAAATATTACAGAAGATTTTGACTGGTACGGAGAAAACACCGATTTGCTCTTTGAAAATAGCGCAAAAATTGGTTCTTCGTATTTTCAAAATTTTATCGGTTCACAATATATGCATGATGAGACTGGAAAACTAATCGAAAATCCTGAAGCCTACAAACCTGGGCATGTTCGCAGTATGTGTTGTCGTCTGCAACTTGATTTACGCGAACTCTTAAAGCGAGGCGGTGGTCTTTTTGGAAGTGCAGAGATGACAGGAAGTATCGGTGTTGTTACTATCAACATGGCACGCTTAGGATACCTTCATAGCGGAAATGAGAAAAATCTCTATAAGGCCTTAGAGCATTTATTAGAATTAGCAAAATCTACTCTTGAGAAGAAGCGTATCTTTATTCAAGAGATGTATGACAGAGGTCTGTTTCCATACACAAAACGTTATCTTCGAGGTTTTAATAACCATTTTTCCACCATAGGCGTCAATGGGCTTAACGAAATGATTCGTAACTTCAATGCTGATGAGTATGATATAAGCACCCAAAAAGGAAGAGAATTCTCATTGCAAATATTAGAATTTATTCGTCTGCGCATGGTGCAATTTCAAAAAGAGACTGGCAACCTCTACAACCTAGAAGCCACACCAGCAGAAGGAACAACCTATCGTTTTGCAAAAGAAGATAAAAAACGCTACCCTTCAATTTTACAAGCAGGCTTTGGAGAAAATATCTACTACACCAACTCCTCACAAATCCCTGTTAGCTTTACCGATGATCCTTTTGAGGCTCTAGAGCTTCAAGATGAGCTACAATGTAAATACACAGGAGGAACAGTTTTGCACCTATACATGCGAGAACGCCTAAGTTCAACTGAAGCGTGTCGAAAATTTGTAAAAAATGTTATTACAAATTTTAGACTTCCATATATAACCATCACTCCTCTTTTTAGTGTATGTGAAAAACATGGCTACCTAAGCGGTGAACACGAATACTGCCCAAAATGTGATGAAGAATTAATACAAAATCATTTAAAGGAAGAAAAAAATGTCTCATGAAGCAATACTAAAAAAGTTACAAAACAGACGAAGCAAGTGCATCATCTATACCCGAGTAATGGGTTATCACCGTCCCGTGGAGAGCTTTAATATAGGGAAAAAAGGTGAACACAAAGAGCGAAAAAGCTTTTATGAACGCTCACTAAATTGTGCATAACCTCTCTCCTGTTTATGATATAACACCCTTTAGCTTACTAGATTATCCACGGTATCCTAGTGCAATCATCTGGTTCGCTGGGTGCAATATGCAGTGCCAATACTGCTATAACCCTGAAATAGTTTTTTCAAAAGGGAAAAAGAGCATAGAAGAGACGCTCAATTTTTTAAAATGTCGCCAAGGTTTATTGGAGGGTGTTGTTCTTAGCGGTGGCGAAGCGACAGAATATCATGGGCTTCAAGAATTTTGCAAATCCATTAAAGCCCTTGGCTACAAAATAAAACTTGACACCAATGGAATCAATACCAAAGTCATAAAAGATCTGCTCGAAGCAAATCTTGTTGATTTTATAGCCTTAGATTATAAAGCACCTCGCAGTAAATTTTACACAATCACCAAAAATAGAAAGTTTGAGCATTTTCAAAACACCCTAGATCTTTTACTTACGAGCAATAGTGATTTTGAAGTAAGAACAACCCTTCACACTGACCTATTAGATGTTGATGATATTAATCTAATTATCGACGATCTTGCACAAAGAGAGTATGCGGGCACTTATTATATACAAGAATTTAAAACTGGGGTAAAGACTATTGACGATCTACCAAAACCCCTTATGGGTTTCGCTACTGACAAACTCTCAAAAGCCTTACATGTAAGCGTGCGTCAGACCTGAATTTTACGATCCAATGCAATTGTAAATACCGCTCCTTCGCTATCATTATGTACTAAAAGTTTTCCTCCACAATGTTTTTGCGCAATTGTTTTTGACATATATAATCCCAAACCTGTTCCATTTTTCTTCATCTTTGTGGAAAAATAAGGATCAAAAATTTTGTCTATAATATCTTCTGCAATACCGCCACCATTATCGCTGATACGCAAAATAAAAGCATTATTCTCTTTATAGCTTCTGATTTTTATAGTTGGATTTTCACTCTTTTTTTCCATCAAAACATCTTCTGCATTTTTAATTAGATTTAGAATAACCTGTTTTATTTCATTAGAATATGTTTCAAATTTATCTTCTAGCTCTAATTGTAAAATCAGTTTAATATTTTTTGTCTCTAAAGAAGTTTCAACTATCCCTAAAACTGACTCAACGAGTTGCGTATAGCTTGTCTGTGTTATTTTCTTATTTGATTTAAAAAATTCTCTAAAGTCATCAATAGTCATGCTTAAATGCTGAGAATATTCAGTTATTTTTTGTGCTAGTTCTATTGCGTTTTCTTTTTCGAGAGTATTAATTTCTGCCTTAAGGACTATTGCCGAGCTTGTTGCACTAATAGCTGAGAGAGGCTGCCTCCATTGATGTGCAATCATTGATATCATTTCACCCATCTGTGCAAGCCTTGATTGCTGTATCATTTGTACATCTTTTTCTCTATTTTTTTCTACTTCATGCTTCACTCTATTTTCAAGAGAATTATTTAATTCAATAACCTTTTCACTCTGTATTTTAAGTTTTTTATTAGATGTCTTTAGTTTTTCAAACACTGCTTTTTTCTCTTTTTCTCTTCTAGAATCAACACTAGAAAACCAAAGCATAAAGATAAATATAACAACAAAAAAGCTAATAACCAACTCAAACGCATCTTCTAAGTTTTGCAACTCCAATGATATGTTTTTTTGCTCTTCTAAGGTAAATTCAATAACAATTATAGCAACTACTTTATCTGCGACAATAATGGGCTTTAGATAGCTTGCTCTCTTGTTTTTATCTTGCAGGTATACACTGCTTTTGGAATCATACACTTGAGTGAAGTTCTCTTTATTAAAGACATTATATAGGGCATAAAGACTATTTTTCTCTTCTAAAGTTTTACTACTATCTACTAAAATTTCAAATCCACCATGAATATTTTTCTCTTTAGCAAGAATATATATATACTGATATTTTGTTGTAACAAAAAGTTTCAGATCTGATTCAATATAAGATTTTATAATTTCATCTTCTTGAAGTGCCTCAGCTAAATCTTCCTCAACTATTCTAGTAATGTCAGCTACTAAGTTATCTGCTATACTCGCAACATATTGTATATTTGTTTTTTGGTTTACTAAAAAAATTTTCTCTTTCGTTGCAGAAAAATAAAAATACAAGACAAAACTCATTCCCACAAGGGCAACGGCAAATATATTAAATACATAAGAAGCTTTTATCTTTGAAAGAAAATTCATTATTAAAATTCTACTGAAGCTCTAAGATAATAATAGGCACCACTATATCCAAATGGAGAGTATCTTGAATAAGGTTTTATCCCATTTTCTCCATAAAAATCACCCGAGAGACCATCCCATTTATTTGGGAGAGTATCAAAGATATTTATAGCACCTATAGATACTTTCAATGCATTATTTAGCTTATATGTCACATCAAAATCACTTAGCCATGCAGCATCAAATTTATACTTTTTCATATCTCTTGCCTGCATATATTCACCATATCGACTTATATTCAATGTTACGCTTATTTTTTCGTAAAGATAATGAGCCAGAAACCTCAACGCATCTCTTGGCTGTCCCTCTTCCAACATCGTTATAATCTCTAATTTTTCTGCGGAATCTACCTTGTTGCTACTTTTATTCACTGTATTTATATTGTAATTATACCAAAGACTCATATCTAATTCCGACTTATTTAAAAGGTGATATTTGTGCTCAATTTTAATATCAATTCCTTGTGTATTGGTGCTTTGCGCATTTGTAAAGTACCTTGCTGCGCTTACATTATATTTTTTAAAAATATCTTTTTGCTCTTGTGTTCTTGGGGATAACTCTGGTGTCAAAACAATTTTATCTTGCACATCAATATAAAAATAATCAAAAGATATAGCTATATCTTCACTGCTCTTATAGAAGCCTCCTAGTGTAAAATGTTTTGACTTCTCTGATGTTAAATCTTTTGCGCCCATCATAGTCGCAATCTCATGATCTGCTCTAAAAGTTCCCTGTGTGCTCAAGTTTTCTTGTGCATTCACAAAAGATGATGTTTGTGAATAGCCTTTTTGTGTCAAAGAAGGTGCTCTAAAACCTGTGCTAGCTGAAGAGCGTAGCACTAAATTTTTATTTAAAGAATACTTTAGCGCTATCTTGCCGTTTGTGGTATCTCCAAAATCAGAGTAATTTTCATAGCGAAGAGCCGTTTCAAATTGAAAATCTTCTGTAAAATCATAAAGATTATCAACATAAAATGCATAACTTTGACGAGATTCGTCTATCTCGTTTTCCAAGGCATAGCCAGCAAATCCCTGAGAGCCTGTTTTAAAATAAGAGGCACTATCACCTGCTTTTATTGAGTAGTTCTCATATCGGTACTCTACCCCACCTGCTATGGAAAAGTTTTTGTAACTTTTTTTCAAGTCAAAGAGTGCTGTGTTTTGCAAAAAACTTAAACTTCCATTATCAAAAGATGTTGGAGACTCTTGCGCCATAGAGTAATTCATGCTATCATGAACATAATAATGAAAATTATTTTTTCCTAGCGTATTGCTAAAATCCCAGCTTGTGCCATTAGAAAATTCTCCTTTTATGCCAACGCAGGCTGAATAATCGTATATCTTAGCTTCAATCATTGGTAAAAAACCATTTTCATATTTTGGCATGGATTTATCATTCGAGGGTCTAAAAAATGCACTTGCCTTGCTGTCTCTATAATTAAAAAGTCCTTGAGCATAAAAAACCGTATCACTTATTTGTGCCACTTCTGCATTAAGCATTGCCTTGAAATTTTGTGAATCTGGTATTCCTACATGCGCTTGAACACTAGGAGGCGTAAGTCTGTTATCTTCGCCAGCTCTTTGCGTCTGCTCTTGATTTTTTGCCTCAAGGGCGAGGTTAAAATATCCATCATAATCAAGTGGCATACTCAAAAAAGTATCTGTCTGTAAGAGAGTTCCGTCGCCCTCTTTTCTCTTTCCTGCATGGATGCTTATTTTCTGCCTATGACCTAAACCTTTTAAAACAATATTTATTACTCCTGAAATAGCATCTGAGCCATACTGTGCCGCCGCTCCATCCCTTAGAATCTCTACTCTCTCAATAGCACTTAGAATAATAGTATCTAAATCTACATGACTAGTACCTCTTCCTATAACACCGTTTACATGTAAGAGTGCTGATGTATGCAGCCTTTTGCCATTAATCAGTACTAGAAGTTGATCTGGACTCATCCCGCGTAGCGTATAAGCGCGAACATGATCGCTTCCATCAGCTATAGAAGTCTCTGGCGCATTAAAACCTGCAACAAAATAACGAAGCACATCAACTAAAGAGCTTAAGCCTGAACGCTCAATCTGTTCGCTCGTAATAATATCGACAGGTGTATTTGACTTAAGATAGTTTCGAGAACCACTACGAGAGCCCACATCAGCTTTTACCTCACTACTTGCGGATAAGATATCTTCTATATCTTTGTCATACAAATCTTGATTTGCAAAAAGCGCCTTTGTTGACAAGAGAAATGTAACTAAAAGCAGTAGCTTCATACTTCATTATCCTTTACTACTGTTGCTATACGCAATAAAGTTGGTTTAATTTTCATGTTTTGAAGACTTGCCCTGTGTGGATTGATTTTTAATTTTAATTTTTGTGATACAAAATAAAGTTGTATGATACCGCCTTTTTTAGCAAAGCCTCTTGTATCACTAATGGTTAAGATATCGCGTTTTTTTACCTTTTGTAAAATATCTAAAAGTTCATTCGCACCCACTTTTGGAATATACAAAATATCACTTTCTTGCAAATCATTGATAGTATCAATATATTTAATAAGCACAGGTTTTGATTTGATTTTTTTATCTTTATAAACCTCTTCAAAGAGTTTTCCATAAGGATTTTTATAAACAGTAATAATAAAATTGGCTGATGTTTTCTCTTGAGATACAATATATTTTGCCACCTTCCCTGCAATCACAACCTTTAATCTATCTTCAGACTCATAGGCATGCAAGAGTGTAGCAACAAAGAGAAAAAGAGAAAAAATATATTTAAACATAGGGCAATTATACCATAAATATTTTACAATGTTATAGATTCGAGATGCTCACAACTCTCACCAACAACGATAATCGCATCTATCTGATAGCTACATACTAGAGCATGCTTTTTCAGATATATATCACTTGTTTTCAAGATGCGTCCTATCTTTGTGGGTGTAAGATTTTGTACCGCGCGTTCAAAATCTAGACCACTCTTAACCTCAATAAAATGCAAAACATCTCCACGCTTTGCGATAATATCTATCTCCCCAAAACGGCTATAAAAATTACGCTCAATAATCTCAAAACCACTCTCTAAAAGATATTTACATGTAAGCTCCTCCGCCTTATCACCAACTGCTCTACTCACTGATTAATAATCTCTATCTCTTGCGAATTCTCGTGCATATCTCACCTTTTTTTGCTTATTATAACCCCTTTTACATTATACTTACTCTACTAAAAATAAAAGAGCACTGATGATTAATGAAAGTATAATACTCGGGGAAATAAACACCCTACGCATTGATAGGTTTGTCGTTCCTGGACTTTTCTTGATGGCTGAAGATGAGAGTGATTTACTTCTTCCAAATCAGTATGTTACAGATGAAATGGAATTAGACCAAGAGCTAGAAGTTTTTGTTTATACAGATTCTGAAGATAGACTCGTCGCTACAACACATAAGCCAGTCGCTATGCGTGATGAGTTTGGTTTTTTTGAAGTTGTCGATACGGCTTCTTTTGGTGCTTTTGTAGATTGGGGACTTCCTAAGGATCTGCTTGTGCCAAAAAATCGTCAAAGAACCCCTATGAAAGTAGGAGAAAAACGCTTCTTGCGTGTTATCAAAGATGATAGATCTGAGCGACTCATTGGTGTAGAGAAAATTTCACAATACTTACAAAAGCCACCCATGATAAACTCAAATACTCCCGTATCACTTCTAGTTATCGCCAAAACACCCCTGGGGTTTAAAGTGATAGTAGATAATCTCTACGAAGGACTTCTTTATAAAGATGAAGTTTTTCAAACACTCAATATCGGTGACTTTGTAAACGGCTATATCAAAATGGTACGCAAAGATGGCTCTATAGATGTCTCTTTGCAAAAAATTGGAGGCGCTAGAAAAAGCACAGACAGCGAGAAAATCATGGCACTTCTTAGAGAAAAGAGAGGGATACTGCCTTATAACTACAAGAGCGACCCTGAAACGATTAAAGATATATTTGGACTCAGCCGTAAAGCATTTAAAAGATCTTTAACAAGTCTCATTGAAGCAGGTAAGATTGAGGTAAATGAGAAAGGAATATTTAAAAAATAATGGCAAAGAAAAAAAAGAGCGTAGAACTCTCAGAAAGAAACATTACATGTAAGGTCAATGAAATAGAGTACAAACTGATACGACTTTACCCATCAGCTATGAATGTTGATGTCAAAGAGCTAGGTGAAAATGCAAAAAAAGGGCAACAAAACATCCCTTTTGCTCATCTTCCTAAAGAGATTAAGAAATTAGTAAAAGGCTAAGCGTATGAATGAATCCAACGCAACAGGCATAAGCGCACTCATCGAAAGTGTTGGCGGAGCAGATATATTTGTGTGGATTGTTATATTTTCTATCTTGCTTATCGGCGCAGGTGTTTTAGTTTTTTTTAATAAAGAGATGGAATAACTCTTAAGTACCTCCTTACATGTAAGCTTACATGTAAAGAAATTTTATACATACCACTGCTAGAAGTTTATTTATAGCGGTAAGTGATACGACCCTTATCAAGACTATAGGGAGTGAGTTCTAACTTCACTTTATCTCCTGGTAAGATTTTAATATAGTGCATACGCATCTTACCAGCAATGTGACACAATATCACATGCCCGTTCTCAAGCTCTACGCGAAATGTTGCATTCGGCAGGGCTTCAACAATTTTACCATCAACTTCAATAACATCAGCTTTTGACATTGTTTTCTCCTAACTTTGTGAAAGAATTTCAGCTCTGCCGTTTATCACAGCAACTGTATGTTCATAATGTGACCCGCGTAGGCCATCTGAACTGACTACGTCCCAACCATTCTCCAAGACAACTGCCTCAGTCTCTTTTTGGCATATCATCGGTTCCAAACAAAAGACCATTCCGTTTTTGATTTTAGGTCCTGCTTTAGGATTTTTTCCATCAAGATAGTTTGGTATTTCTGGTTCTTCGTGAGGCTTTTTACCTATCCCGTGACCACAAAAATTATGCAAAGGAACATAGCCTTGGCTTATGATAAATTGCTCCATTAAGTAAGAGAGCTCTTTAAAGCGCATCCCTACTTTGATATTTTCAATAGCATAATAGAGCGTATCTTTAGCGCAGGCTATCAAGGCTTCATCTTCTACAGTAATTTTTCCAACAGGAACAGTCACCGCAGCGTCACCAAAGTACCCATTGAGTTCTGTACCAATATCATAACCGATAACATCACCTTCTTGAAGTTTATAATCACTAGGAATCCCGTGGATAATAACTTTGTTGAGTGAGGTACACACTGCACTTGGAAAACCGTAAAGGCCTTTAAATGAGGGTTTAGCTCCATGAGAACGAACATAATCTTCAGCCATGCTATCTAGTTCTTTTAAGCTCATACCAACTTTTGTATTTGCTTCAAGGAGTTTGAGTGCGCCGCTAACAATGATGTTAGCGGCACGAAGTTTTTCGATTTCTTGAGGTTTGCGAAGCGCAATTGCCATGGGTTATAGACCTACCGCGCTAAGAGTTTCATACTTGCTCATATAAACTTGAGCCTCAATTTTACGCATGGTATCAAGAGCAACTTGAACAACGATTAAAACCGCAGTACCACCAAAGAAGAAAGGCACGCCCATCCCTTTGATAATCATAAACGGTAAAGTTGCCACAAGTCCAAGATAGATAGCACCACTAAATGTTAAACGACTTGCAGTTTCATTTAAAAACTCTGCCGTTGCAACACCAGGACGCACACCAGGAATAAATCCACCTTGCTTTTTAAGATTATCTGAAATATCTTTTGCATTGAAGACAATTGATGCATAAAAATATGCAAAAAAGACAACAAACATAAAGGTCAAAAAGTTAAAAAAGTAACTATTTGGATTCAAATAGTCTGTAATACTTTGAATCACTGGATTGGTACTTGTTGAAAGCACTGTCATCGGAAACATCAAAATAGCCGACGCAAAGATAACTGGAATAACACCAGATAAATTTACCTTGATAGGAATATAATTCATTACACGCTTGTTCTGATTTTGCATCATTGTTTTCTTAGCATACGTTACCGGAATACGGCGTTCACCAAGCTCAACATATATAATCACAAAAACAGTCGCAAGAACTAAGAGTAAAATACCAATTAAGACAATAAAACTCATAGCACCTGTATTAATCATAGTCACAGAGTGCGCAATTGCACCAGGAATTGAAGAGACGATACCTGCAAAGATGATTAATGATATACCATTACCAATCCCACTCTGTGTAATCTGTTCACCAATCCACATCAATAGCATTGTACCCGCAAGCATAGAAACAACCGCTACAAGAATAAATGTGTTTTGATCAACCAAGATAGCACTATTGCCATCAGGCCCTGTAAGACTTTGCAGACCAACGCTAACGCCAACTGCTTGAATTACAGTAATAGCAATCGTTGCATAACGGATGATTTGCATATACTTCACCATACCATCACGCTCTTTTTTCATCTGTCCTAGATTTGGAAAAGTTGCAGCGAGCAATTCCATGATAATCGAAGCAGTGATATAAGGCATAATACCAAGAGAAATAATAGAGAGTCTTTGAATAGCTTTACCGCTAAACATATTGAAAAGTCCGAGAGAGTCAGATGCGTGAGAGTCAAAAAATGAGGCAATTACTGCCGTGTCAACACCAGGTACTGGCACATATGCCAGTAAACGGTACAGAAAGAGAAACCCGATCGTTATAAGGATCTTGTTTACTAATTGCTTGTTCATTATTTGCCAGTTGTAGTAACGTTTTCGTCTTTAATTTTTGAAGCTAAATGCGCAGCAGATGCTCCAACAAGTTTGACACGAGTCACAGATTTACCAATCTTATGAACCGCACGAATTGATTCTACTGTAATTTCCTCAAGCTGTGCTACTACAGTAATACGCTCAACATTAATCACATATGGTTTAATGTTACGAGAGAAGAAACCAATTTTTGGCATACGCTTTGCAAGAGGTTGCTGACCACCCTCAAAGTTACGCTTACGCTTGTAACCTGAACGTGATTTTTGACCATTTTGTCCACGCGCTGCTGTTTTTCCCCAGCCTGTAGAGTGCCCACGACCTACACGCTTACGTGAATGAGTCGAACCCTCTGCAGGCGTTAAGTTTTCTAATGCCATACCTTATCCTTTTAGACGTGAAAGTGCTTCAATTGTAGCACGAACAACAGTATTTGGATTATTTGAACCTAAAGATTTCGTTAAGATATCTTGGATTCCTGCAAGCTCAAGAACTGGACGCATCGCACCACCAGCGATAACCCCAGTACCCTCAGACGCTGGCTTAAGTAGTACGCGAGAAGCATTATATTTATGCTCAATATCATGTGCTACTGTTGTCCCTTTAATGCTTACAGTAGTCAGGTTTTTAAACGCATTATCTACTGCTTTTTTGATAGCATCTGGAACTTCTTTGGCTTTACCAACACCGTAACCTACAGTGCCTTTTTTATCGCCAACAACGATAAGAGCAGTGAAGCGAAAACGACGACCACCCTTTACAACTTTTGTTACACGACCGATGTTTACGATCGATTCTTCAAAATCTTCTCTGTTGATATCATTCATCATCAGCCCTTAAAACTTGATTTCATTAGCACGAAGTGCGTCACCAAACGCAGCTACAACGCCATGATATTGGTAACCATTACGGTCGAAAACAACTTCAGTCATGCCTGCGGCTTTAAGTGTTGCTGCGAAAGCTTCACCCAATTTAGCTGCATCTTCTTTGTTTGCTTTTAATGCCAATGTTTTTGAGTTAATGTGAGCTAATGTTGTTGATGTAGTATCATCTATAGCTTGTGCACTCAAATAACGGTTAGAGCGAAAAACAGAAACACGAGGCATTGCCGATGTGCCTGAAATTTTTGCACGAATACGACGCTTACGTTTAAGACGTCTTGCTACTTTTGCTTTTAAATCTTTAGCTGTCATTATACGCCTCCCTTATTTCTTAGCTGTTTTACCGGCTTTACGCACGATATGCTCATCCATGTATTTAACACCTTTACCTTTGTAAGGCTCTGGTGGACGAAATGCACGAATCTCTGATGCCACTTGACCAAGTGTCTGTTTGTTATGACTCTTAAGTGTAATCACATTCTTCTCTACTACTGCTTCAAGACCCTCTGGAAGTGGGTAATTGATATCGTGAGAGTGACCAAGTTGTAGGTTAAGTACCTTACCTTTAACGGCAGCACGGTAACCAACACCATTGATCTCAAGTTGTCTCGTGTAACCTGTTGTTAAACCAGTTACGATATTTGCAGCTAAGGCACGGTATGTTCCCCAAAATGCACGATCTTTACGATCATCAGATTTTGTAGCAAAAGTTAATGTATTATCTTCAAATGAAAAATCTACATTGCCTTTAGTATCAAGAACTTCTTTGATTTTACCTTTTTCAAAAGTAATCTCATCACCATTAATTGCAACTTTTATTTCAGATGGAACAGAAACAGGTTTTTTACCAATACGACTCATAACCTACCCCCTACCATACTGTACAAAGGACTTCGCCACCAAGACCAAGCTCATAAGCTTTATCATTAGCAAGAATACCTTTTGAAGTTGAAACGATAATAGTACCGTAACCATTTTTGAAACGTTTGATATCTTCTTTACCTTTATAGACACGGCGTCCAGGCTTAGAAACACGTTTCATTTCATTGATAACTGTACGACCATTTTCATCATACTTTAAAACTACATTGATAGATTTTTTTACGCCATTTTCAATAACATTAAAGCTCTCTATGTAGCCCTTATCAACTAAGATAGCTACAACTGCTTCTACAGATTTAGAGTGTAAAAGTGTTGTAACATCAAGACGACGCATACCCGCATTACGAATACGTGTCAAAGAATCTGATATTAAATCATTAACCATTTATTTTCCTTATTATTGCTAGTCTTTCGACAGCTATTGCTAGGAGTATCGAGCTGTTTACCAGCTTGACTTTCTAACACCTGGGATTAAACCTTCATTTGCCATTTTTCTAAAGCAGATACGGCATATTCCGAAATCACGAATTACAGAGTGTGGACGACCACAGATCTGACAACGAGTATAAGCACGAACCTTAAACTTAGGAGTGCGTTTTTGCTTTGCAATCATTGACTTTTTAGCCATTATTTGCCCCTTTACTAAATGGCATGCCAAGAGCTTCTAAAAGAGCGAACCCTTCTTTGTCACTTGCTGCTGTTGTTACCACAGTGATATTCATACCGTGAATTTGCATGATTGAGTCATAGCTAACTTCTGGGAAAATCAACTGCTCAGTCAAACCAAAGTTGTAGTTACCACGACCATCAAAACCATTACGTGGCACACCACGGAAGTCTTTCATACGAGGCAGTGCAATAGAGATAAGTTTATCAAGGAAGTTGTACATGTTTTCACCACGAAGAGTTACTTTAACACCAACTGGCATTCCTTCACGTACTTTAAATCCTGCAACTGATTTCTTAGCCATAACTACAGCAGCATGCTGACCAGCAATAAGGCTGATAGTGTCTTGAATGTTTTGGATAAGCTTGTTATCTTTCATCGCAAAACCAGCACCCACAGTAATCATGATCTTTTCTACTTTAGGAATCTGCATCTCATTTTTAATTTCAAGTTGCTCTTTAAGTTGAGGCTTAAGAGCAAGGTACTTATCTTTCATACGTGCCATAAACTACGCCTCCACTTTTTTTACATTTGAAGCATCAATAGGCATCTCTTTTGTTTGAAAGCCACCTTGAGGATTCTCTTCAGTAGGTTTAATCGCTTTTTTCACAGTTTTAACACCAGAAACGATTACCTTATTTTTCTTAGGCATAACTTCAAGAACTTCTGCTTTAGTGCCTTTATCGTCACCAGCAAGAATCTCTACTGTATCACCCTTTTTAAAATTGAACTTTGCCATCTATACAACCTCCGGAGCAAGAGATACGATTTTCATAAAACCTGAATATCGAACTTCACGAGCAACAGGGCCAAAAATACGAGTACCAATAGGCTCTTGTTTTGTGTCAAGGATTACCGCTGCATTATCATCAAAACGAATTAATGAACCATTCTCGCGTTGTACTTCTTTGCGAGTACGAACGATAACAGCTTTAATAACCTGACCTTTTTTTACCTTACCTGTTGGTGTCGCTTTTTTTACTGAAGCAACTATAACGTCACCTACAGATGCGTAACGACGTTTTGATCCACCAAGTACTTTGATACACATGATCTCTTTTGCACCAGTGTTATCAGCAACATTAAGACGAGAAAAACTCTGTATCATCCCTGCGCTCCTTTAACAACACTTTTAAGCTCAAAGTTTTTAGATTTTGACATTGGACGGCACTCAACCGCAACAATTTCATCACCAACTTTAAGCTGATTGCTTTCATCATGTACAAGGTACTTTTTGAAACGTTTTACAACTTTATGGTAACGAGAGTGCATTACACGGCGTTCAGTAAGAATTGTTACTGTCTTGTCACCGGCAACTTTAATAACATTACCTTGAATTTCACGTTTACTCATCAACGCCCCTTATTTCGCTGCACTAAGTGCAGTATTGATACGTGCAATATCTTTTTTAGCAACACGAAGCTCAGTCGTGTTAGATAGTTGCATCATTTTTTGTTTGATCTTCATAGTGAAAAGCTCAGTTTTTTTCTCTTTAAGCATTGCTTGAAGATCTGCTGTACTCTTTTCTGTCAAATCAGAATATTTCATTATTCATCTCCTGTGTGACAATCTTAGTTTTAAATGGCAACTTATGCATAGCAAGTGTTAATGCTTCGCGAGCAACATCTTCTGGAATACCACCCATTTCAAAGATAATACGACCTGGTTTAATGTTCATTACCCATTTATCAACTGGACCTTTACCCTTACCCATACGAGTTTCAAGAGGCTTTGCAGTTAATGGTTTAGCAGGAAAAACACGAATCCAGATTTTACCTTGACGTTTAATATGACGAGTCGCAGTAATACGAGCCGCTTCAATTTGACGTGAAGTGATACGACCTGCCTCTGTTGCTTTAAGTGCGATATCACCAAATGCTAGAGTATAACCGCTACGCGCATAACCACGATTACGGCCTTTCATCATTTTACGATATTTTGTTCTTTTTGGCATTAACATGGTTTAGTCCGCCTTTCTTTCACGTGGTGCACGCTTAGGACGACGCTCACGCTTCTCTTCTTTTGCTTCTGCTTGGATACCTTTTGTAAGAACTTCACCTTTGAAGATCCATACTTTAATACCAATGATTCCGTAAGTAGTGTTCGCTTCAGCAAAACCGTAATCGATTTTTGCACGAAGAGTATGAAGAGGAACACGTCCCTCAAGATACCACTCAGTACGTGCCATTTCAGCACCACCAAGACGACCAGCAACAGCAATTTTGATACCCTTAGCGCCTGAACGCTGAGCACCTTGCATCACTTTTTTCATAGCACGTCTAAAAGCAACACGACGCTCAAGTTGTGTTGCAACATTTTCTGCTACGAGTTGTGCAGAAGCTTGTGCTTTTTTCTCTTCTTTGATATTAACAGCGATAGGCTTACCAATCAACACTTGAAGGCTCCCTTTTAGCTTCTCAATATCCGCACCTTTTTTACCAATAATGATACCAGGACGCGCTGCTACAATAGTAACACGAAGACGTTTTGCCGTACGCTCAATGATGATGTTAGAAACACCAGCATAGTAAAGCTCTTTTTTCAAGAAAGTACGGATTTTGTGATCTTCGCCTAAACTTGCTGGTGCAGATTTAAAATTTGGATACCAGCGGCTCTCCCAGTTACGGTTGATGCCAAGGCGAAGACCAATAGGATTAACTTTATGACCCATATTATTTGCCCTCTACTTCTACTAAGATATGTGCTGTTGGTTTACGGATACCCGAAGCCATTCCACGAGCACGTGGACGGAAACGTTTTAAAACCGGACCATTGTCAACACGACAAGATTTAATGATACAATCTTCTGCTTCTTCACCACTATTTGCTACTGCTGATGCAATAACTTTAGAGATGATTTTTGCAGCTTTATTTGGAGTGAATTCTAAAGCAGCTAGTGCCTCTTCAGCATTCATACCTTGAACTTCACGCGCAATAAGACGTGATTTGATTGGTGAAACACGAATGAATTTTAATAATGCTCTAGCCACGACTACACCTTCTTCTGAACAGAGCCCTTATGGCCCTTAAATGTACGTGTCGGTGCAAATTCACCAAGTTTATAACCAATATGGTTCTCTGTTATATAAACAGGAACAAATTGGCGACCGTTATGAACGTTTAAAGTTAAACCGATCATCTCTGGTAAAATCGTTGAACGACGTGACCATGTTTTGATTGGTTTTTTACTTTTTTCTTCTTTAGCTGCGAGCACTTTTTTCATTAAGTGATCGTCAACAAATGGACCTTTTTTTATTGAACGAGCCATCTTAACCTACCCTTTTCGCATTTGGTTTACGACGTGTAATAATAAGTTTATCACTTGCTTTTTTACGACGTGTTTTCGCACCTTTAGTCGGTTTACCCCATGGAGTAACTGGGTGACGACCTGAGTTCGTTTTACCTTCACCACCACCGTGCGGGTGATCAATCGGGTTCATTGCAGAACCACGAGTCTGTGGACGTTTCCCTAAGTGACGTTGACGACCTGCTTTAGCGATAACGATATTAGCAAACTCTTCGTTTCCAACAGAACCGATAGTAGCAATACACTCACCTAAAACAAGACGCATTTCTGAAGATGGAAGACGTAGTGAAACGTATTTACCATCACGACCCATAATTTGAGCAGATCCACCAGCAGAACGAACCATCTGTCCGCCTTTACCAGGTTTAAGCTCAATATTATGCACTAATGTACCCACAGGGATATTCATCAGTTTCATTGCGTTACCAGTTTTGATATCTAGTCCTGCATCTGCTGTGCTAATAACATCACCTACATTCAAACCTTTTGGTTGAATGATATAACGTTTTTCACCATCTGCATAGTTAAGAAGTGCAATACGACAGTTACGATATGGATCGTACTCAATTGCAGCTACTGTTGCTGGAATATTTAACTTGTTACGTTTGAAATCGATAATACGATAAAGTTTTTTAGCACCTGCTTGTCTATGACGAGAAGTGATGCGTCCATTGTTATTGCGTCCAGCATGTGCAGGAAGTTTTACAAGAAGTGAACGAACTGATGCTTTTGCTGTAATATCGCTACTATCAACGTTTGTATAAAACCGACGACTCGGTGTTAATGGTCTGTATGTTTTAATAGCCATAATTAAACCGCCAAACTTTCAATTGCTGCGCCTTCTGGTAAAGTCACATAAAACTTTTTAAAGTTATTTTGTTTACCAGTAACACCACGGAAACGTTTTACTTTTCCCGCTTGGTTTAGTGAGTTGATCTTTGTAGGAATAATTCCAAAATACTCACGAAACACCTCTTTAAGACCTGATTTAGTCATACGCGGAGACGTTTGTACTACTACAACACCATCTTCTTGAAGAGCTAAAGTCTTTTCAGTATAAATTATTGATTTAATATCTGTAATATCTGCCATCTATGCCTCTTTACTCAGGTTTTCCCAAACCGCTTTCTCAACAACTATTGCGCGATATGTCGCTACAAGGTAGGCGTTAAGTTCGTGCTCTTCAATCAAATAAGAAGAGTCGATATTGCGGAATGCTAAAAATGATTTTTCATCTAGGATTGCTTTTACAAACAATACATCACGAGCACCGATTTTATCAAAGATAGCTTTTGCATCTTTTGTTTTACCAGACTCTACGTTAATGCTATCAACAACATATAACGACCCTGCTTTTGAATGCTCATCAAGAGCAAAATTCAATGCAAGTTTTTTCTGTTTTTTGTTCACTTTTTGGATATAGTTACGGTTGTTGCTCGGCCCAAAAGCCTTACCACCACCTACCCAGATAGGAGAACGAGTAGAACCAGCACGAGCACCACCACGACCTTTTTGAGCCCATGGTTTTTTACCACCACCACGAACTTCTGAACGACCTTTGGCCGTTGCAGTATTCGCACGAAGTGCTGCTTGATATGATTTTACATACAGATAAAGGTTATGAGAGTGGATACCCTCAAAGCTCTCTGGTAATGCTAGCTCAGATGCTTTTTCAAAATTTTCATTAAGTACAATAGCGCTCATTATTTAACAACCTTTATACGACCTAGTCCACCATTTGGACCTGACACAGAACCAATAACAGCTAATACTCCATTTTCAGCATCAAATGAAAGAATCTCATTTTTTACTGTATTTTTAGTATTACCGTGTTGTCCTGCCATTTTACGACCCTTCATTACACGACCTGGCCACTCAGCATTACCGATTGAACCACCCGTTCTATGAAAACGGTGACCGTGTGCAGCTGGTCCACCACCGAAATTCCAGCGTTTCATAACACCAGTAAAACCGCGACCTTTAGTATTAAAACTCGTTTTTACAACAGTAGCTTCACTCAGTGGAGCAAGATCTAAATCACCTGCCTCTGTGTTAGCAACTTCCATTGTTTCAAAGCGATTGAAGTCAGCAGAAATATCATATTTCTTCTGTTTACCTTCAACTGTTTTATTTGTTTTTTTACCATTACTGTAAGCAACGATAGCAGTGCCATCATTTACTTCACATACTTTAACCTCTACCACTTTAAGAAGGGTAACAGGTTTAGCTGGTACTGTGATTGTACGGCTCATGCCGATTTTTTCAACAATATATTCCATCAGTTACTCCTTACTTATCCATAGAGCGAACTTCAACGTCCACTTCTGGTGCAAGATCTAGTTTCATAAGAGAGTCAACCGTATCTGGCGTAGCAGAAACGATATCAATCAAACGAGCATGCATACGAATCTCAAACTGCTCACGTGAATCTTTATTAACGTGTACAGACTTCAATACTGTATATTTACGAATCTTAGTTGGCAAAGGGATTGGGCCGCGGATTTCCGCACCCGTACGCTTTACAGCTTCAACGATAGATGCTACTGAACGATCGAGTACACGATGATCATAGGCTCTAAGTTTTAAACGAATTTTTTCCATATTTTTTCCTTATAAAGAACTCGTTAGGTCACTGCCTAACTATTAAAGGGAGCGGAATTATACCGACTTATTTCTCTTAATTCAAGGGTTTTAGGGGGCTTGGTCTTAATTTGGAGTTATTTTATTTCCTTTTAATAAGGAAGTGTTAAAATACTAAACAAAAATAAGAGGGTTTTTATGGAAAGTTTATTGAATGATTATTATTTGCAAGGCTTACATGTAAGCTCATTTATTCCTAGAAAAGTTATTATTAATGAAAATTCTTTGCAACTTATCGGTGTAACACAATCTGGAAAAACAATCTTACTTAAGCAATATCTCCTTACATGTAAGAAAAAGAGCTATCTCTATATAGATTGCAGAGATAGACGCTTAGATATAGATAAACTCAACAGCTCTCTTGAGAATTTTTGCCATAACAATACAATAGAAATTTTAGTTTTGGATAACTATAATGAAGCTAT
>CAMZLS010000044.1 GCA_947311765.1 uncultured Helicobacteraceae bacterium | reverse complement strand
CTTGCCCTTAAACACTTAGAAGTAGAATAACTACGACTTCAGTGTTTAAAAACAAGATATGGCTATTTTTTAAATCACAGAGACCCTCAATCTATGAGTGGTGGGGTACTAGTTTCTCTCGTATATGTAATAAGCAATTATAGCGCATAATATTTAGGAATATATGAAAGAATTTTTTCATATATTTTTTCAAAGTCTGTAGAATAGACACGCGTCTGTCCAATAGAGGTGATAAAGTTTGTATCACTGTTGAAACGAGGGACGATGTGAAGGTGGATATGCTCGGCTATTCCTGCCCCACCTGCGCGTCCTAAGTTCATCCCGATATTGACCCCATGCGCTCCAAAACTCTCTTTAAAAAGTCTAACACTTCTTTGTGCTAAGTCACTCATATGGAGCCATATCTTTGAATCAAGTTCTTCAAGTTTATCAGTATGAAGATGCGGAATTATCATAAAGTGTCCAGGAGTATAAGGGTAGCGGTTCATTACCACAAAGCAATACTCATCACGATAGAGTACATGTAAGCTTGTATCATCTTGCTTATGAGTGCTTATATGACAAAAAACACAGCCTTCAATGCGTTCACCACTGACATAGTCACTCCGCCATGGGGCGTATAAAATATCTTCCAATTTGACTCCTTATAAAAACGCAAATACTAAATCAGGAAAGAGTATAACCAAGCCTAAACCCAGCAACTGTAAAAGAATAAAAGGTATGATACCACGATAAATTTGCATGGTTGTTACAAGGTTATTGGAGCTTCCTTTTAAAAAGAAGAGCGCCAAACCAAAAGGAGGCGTTAAAAACGAGGCTTGTAAGTTTAGCGCGATTAAAACTGCAAACCAGATAGGGTCTATCCCAAAAGCATCCATAACAGGCACTAAAATAGGAACAATAATAAAAGATATTTCTATAAAATCAATAAAAAATCCCAAGATAAATATCGCCAACATCGCCACACCGATAAAGACCCACACATCGCCTATATCTTCGCTAAAAAACTCTAAAATAATATCTGTTCCGCCAAGCTCATTAAAAACAAGCGAGAAGGCAGTAGCACCGATAAGAATCATAAAAATCATGCCACTAAGAGTGACTGTTTTCATAGCTGCATACGAGAGCATCTCACGATTTAATGAATGGTTAAAAGCACTTAAGATAAGAGCGCCAACAACGCCAAATGCCGCAGACTCTGTTGGTGAAGCAATCCCTGCAAAGATAGAGCCTAAAACCGTAGTCATCAAGATAAGTGGTGGCAAGATAGCTTTAAGAGTATCGAGTAGCGTTACATTTTCATCAGGCTCGATAGCAGGAGCCATTTCAGGCTTCATATAGGCTAATATCAAAATATAAGCGATATACAGTCCTACTAAGACAAGCCCAGGAAGTACAGCACCTAAAAAGAGATCGCCAACACTCACACTCATCACATCACCTAAGATAATCAAGATAATAGATGGTGGTATAATCTGCCCCAAAGTCCCACTTGCAGCGACTGTTCCACTAGAGAGTGATTTTGAATAACCAGCATTTATCATCAGAGGCAAGGCGATAACACTCATCATAACCACAGAAGCACTCACTATCCCAGTAGAAGCAGCCAACATCGCTCCAACAAGAATAACACTCACCGCCATTCCCCCACGCACAGAGCGAAAGAGTGAACTCATAGAGACAAGCAGACGCTCTGCCATTTGGGATTTTTCCAAGATAAGCCCCATAGCGATAAATAGCGGTACTGCCATAAGCGTAGTATTGCTCATAATCCCATAAATACGAAAACCTAAAAGATGAAAAACATCTAAGCCAAGCTCAGGTGAAAGAAGCGCAAAAACGATAGCTATCCCACCAAAAACAAAAGCAACAGGAATCCCCAAAAGCAGAAGACTCAATGCCGAAACAAACATCCATAAAGCTATCATAAAAGTGCCTTTATGCGTTGCTTGAGTTCACTCAAAACCTGCAATCCTAGCAAAACAAAAGCTATAGGCATAAGAGATTTTACTATAAAACGATACGGAAGACCCCCAGGGTTAGAGGAGCTCTCTAGCTGTTCAAAGCTCATGATCACAAAATCAAAACCGATATAAATTATCAAGATTGAAAAAGGGAGAATAAAACAGATATAAGCGAAAATATCTACAATATGGCGTGTTTTTTCAGAGAAGTTATCATAAAATATATCAACTCTTACATGTAAGTTTTGTTGTAAGGTAAAAGCAATGCCTAGCAAAATGACAATATCAAAAAAATGCCATTCTAACTCTTGTAGGGCAATAGAACCTGTTTGAAAAAGGTAGCGCGCTGTTGCATCATAAACTATTAGTATTACTAAAAGAGCTAAAATGATAGCGCTTAGATAAGCGGCATAACGATTCAGAGTATCTATCATATAAAATTCGGCGCATCATTGGCAAAGAGAATAATATCTCCGCTTTGCGTATTTTGTCCAAGGACAACTGTAAGTGTATTTTTATCTGTTAACATAATTTTTTTTCTTACTTGAAGATGTTTTTTAAAAATCTCTGCATTAAGTGAACCTGTAATGATGGCGATATCAAAAACTTCATTGATAGCATGGATAAGTTGCTGATTTAACTCTGGGGTGCTTTCAACTAAACCTGGTGTTACTATAATTTTTCTACCCTCATGGAGCGAGCAGAGGCGGATTCCCTCTAGCATTCCATCGATATTGCCATTATAACCATCATCTAAGATAATCTTACCACTAGCATCTATGCGCTCAAGTCTATGTTCTACACTCTGCAAAGCTTTCACTCTCTTTTGAATATCCTCGATACTCATACCTAAAGTGTCAGCTACTAAGATAGAAGCATTTATGTTTATAGTTTGAAAAGCACCCAAAACTTTTGTTTCAAATTTCTCTTTTTTATCGTGCAAGGTGAGTTCAAATTTTATGCCCTCTAAGGTGGCTACAACGCTATCACCATCACCAAAAAAAGTCACTTTTTCATGAGGTGTGTCGGTTACTGACTTGTGCACAAAAGCACGCTCAAGTCTGTCAGATTGCATAAGTTCAAGTTTAGTACGGACTATGTTATCCATAGTTTTAAAATACTCAAGATGCTGAGGACCAACCTTGCCAACAACTACGAGATGTGGGTGTAAAAATTGAGCAATATTAAGAATATCCCCGCGTTCACGAGCTCCTGCTTCACAGATATATATCTGTGTATCCTCGCTCAAAGATTCGTTTACATCACGGATAATACCGCCTATTGTATTGACACTTCTTGGAGTTGCATAGACCTTATATTTTTCAGAGAGTATCTGTGCCATAAAGTTTTTCATACTTGTCTTGCCATAGCTTCCAGTGATAGCGATAATTGTAAGGTTTTTCATAGACTCCAATTTACGAGAAGCCTGCTTTTGATAGAGCATAAAAAGATATTTTTCTATAAGAAAGCTTCCTACATACGCCACTGCCAAAGGTAAAAATACTCCATAAACAGCGCAATCATCTTTTATAGTGCAGAGAAAATCTTGAAACAGAGTTAAACTAACAAGCAAGATAAGAAAACGACGCACTCGCCATGTTAAAACCACTTTTTTATCCAGACGCTTATGCCAGATAAAAATCCCTGGTAAAATTGCAAAATAGAAGAAAATTGCAAAAAATATCCCCGTAGTATAGTAAGCGATAAAAGGAATAATAAAATACATTAAATGCCACAGGGGTTTGTGATGTTTAAGCACCACACGCTCTAAAGAGTAATTGTACCACTGCAAATTGGTAATCAAATACCACCCTAAAACAAAAACAAAAAGTAAGTTTGTGACAAAAAGCCCCATAGTTTCATACATTAATTCAACCGATATTAAAATTTGGATATATTATATCACTCTTTGAATTAGGATGTGCAATGTTTAATTTTAAAAAAAGTATATTATCCCATTAATCTATTGATATCATTATACAAGCCTAGACTCATGAGTCCAAGTAGAAGAATCCAACCTATAACTGTGAGTTTGATAAGCACTGCTTCACTTGGTGCATGACGAGTTATCATCTCGTAAAGATTAAACATAATATGCCCGCCATCAAGTGCAGGGATAGGCAGGAGATTTAAGACTCCGAGGTTTACTGAGATAAGTGCAGTAAAGAAAAAGAGTGCCATCCAGCCACTATCAGAGGCATCAGCTGTGATTTTAACGATACTAACAACACCGCCTAACTCTTTGGCAGGAACTGCACCACTGAGAAGTTTTTGCAGACTTAAAAAGATGATTTTTGAAGCTTCGTAGGTCTCTGCTGCTGCGTAGCCAAAGGATTCAAAAAAGCTAAAATCTTGTGTGATAGCAACTCCAGCAGAGCCTATACCTATCATTTTGCGTTGTATCTTTTCACGAAACATATTTTCAGTTTCACTGATATGAGGTGTTACATGTAAGGTTTTTAGATAAGCACCGCGTTCGACTTCTAAGGTAAGTGGACCCTCTGATTTTTTAATAATAGCAGTCATCTCTTTCCAGGTGATAATCTTTATAGAGTTCATAGAGATGATTTTATCATTTTCCATTACACCAGCTTTTGCAGCAGGAGAGTCGGGAACAACTTTTCCCACAACAGGAGCAAGGGTTTGTGGTCCACCAAGTGCAATGAAAAAGTACAGCACAAAAGCGGTGATAAAGTTTGCAGCAGGGCCCGCAAGTAAGATAATGATGCGTTGCCACGGCTTTTTAGAGTTATAACTATCGTCATCATCACTTCTTGCCGCTGGATCCATATCTTCTTGACCCTTCATCTTCACATAGCCACCAAGAGGAATCATAGAGACTTGCCAACGGGTTCCCCACATCATAAAGGAGGTGATTTTTTTACCAAAGCCTATGCTAAAAACTTCTACATAGACACCAAAAAAGCGCGCTGCGCTATAGTGTCCTAGCTCATGAAAAAAGATTAAAAGTGAAAGTATTAAAAATGCAACAAACCAACTCATTGAACGGTTTCCTTTAAAAAGGCTTTGCGAAAGCCATAGATATATTCTCCACCTGAGTAGAGAGTGAGTGCGACTGCAAGCCAGAGCAAGATGTTGGCAAAAGGCCAATGCATCAATAAAAATCCGATAGCTATCATCTGCATAACTGTTTTTATTTTTCCTGCCCATGAAGCACTGATATCGAGATTTTCACCGACTGCAACAGTACGAAGACCTGTAATAAAAAGCTCACGAATAATGATAATATAAATCGCCCAAGGTGAGGCATCTCCCATAACCATTAAGCCTAAAAAAGCAGCAAGGGTGAGCATCTTATCAGCAAGTGGGTCTAGGATAGCCCCAAGCATAGTTTTTTGATCAAGCTCGCGTGCGATATAGCCATCGAAAAAGTCTGTAGCACTCGCAAGAACAAAAATGAGTGTACTAAAATAGTAATTCCATGTGATATGCCAGCCATTATCCGTAAAAAGCTCTGGGGTTAAGATAACCCAAAAGAGTAGAGGTGCTAAAAGAATACGCGAAAGTGCTAATTGATTAGGAATATTTAACATTATCTAAAAGTAGTGCCGCCATCAACAACAAGCGTCTGTCCTGTTATCCAAGAAGCTTCGTCCGTACATAAAAAATATACAGAACCAGCGATATCATCAGGGCTTCCCATACGATTTACCGAAGAGCGTTTGATAGTTTCTGCCTTTACTTCTTCATAGTTTGTAAATGCTTTGAGTGCATCAGTGTCGATAGGGCCTCCACTGACTGCATTGACACGGATTCCCATATCTCCTAGTTCAACAGCAGCGTAACGACTCATCGCCTCAACTGCGGCTTTATTTGTGCCGTGACCTGCATAGTTATCAATATAGATAAGGTTTCCTGTGCTTGACATCGTAACGATAGAGCCACCACCCACTTTTTCCATACGTTTTGCTGCCTCTTGAGATCCGAGGACAAAAGCGTTTACGGTTGCCGTGTAGATATTGTTAAGTCCACGAGGTTTTAAGCGCATAAATTTTCCATAGCCACCTACAACAGGGCGACCATAAATCATAGCATTGGAGACAAAAAAGTCTATGCGGTCAAAATCTTCATCAATAGAAGTAAAAAGTGGTTTAAACTCATCTGGTTCTAAAATATTGAGAGGATATGCCTTAGCTTTTATGCCATATTTCTCTTCAAGATTAGCAGCAATTTCATTTGCTATATCTACATTTGAATTATAAGTAAAGGCGATATTTACACCATTTTGTGCAAATTTCTCTGCGATAGCTTGACCGATACCTTTGGTTGCTCCTGTGATAACAAGAGTCTTGCCTTTCATATTTGACATGCTTACATCCCTACGATATTATAATTTTTCATAACAGTTTCAATCTGTTTCATATTTTCACTACTTGGCGTAAGAAGTGGCAGACGGTACTCTAAAACATCAATCAGACCTGCGATATACAGGGCTGCTTTGATAGGAATAGGGTTTGATTCACAAAACATCACTTTGTTGAGTGGATAGAGTGCATTATTGAGTTCACGAGAGGTTCTAAAATCACCCTCTAAGGCACTATGAACAAGCTTACTTTTAAGATCAGGCACAAGGTTCGCAGTCACAGAAGTGATACCAGCACCCCCAGCAGCTAAGATAGGGAAGTCAATAGCATCATCACCACTAAATACAGCCAAATTAGGACGACGAGAGAGTAACTCAACAGTGCGTTCCATACTTCCAGTTGCTTCTTTTACACCATAAATATTTGGTAGTGCATCAAAGAGTCTGATAACAGTATCTGCACTAATATCTACACCTGTACGACCAGGAACATTATAGAGCATAAAAGGGAGATCAGGCACAGCACTTGCGATTGCTTTATAGTGTTGATAGAGACCCTCTTGTGAGGGTTTGTTATAGTAAGGGCTTACAGAAAATATAGCATCAACACCACATTTTTGAGCATGTTTGGCGATATCTATTGCTTCGGCAGTTGCGTTGCTTCCAGAACCCGCTAAAACTTTTGTGGAGGTGTTTTTGCACACTTGTACAGCTATTTCAATGCAGCGTTTGTGCTCATCATGAGTGAGCGTTGCACTCTCTCCTGTTGTTCCTACGGGGCAAACTGCGTCAATGCCGTTGTCAATCTGTCTTTGAATAAGTTTGGCAAAAGTAGCCTCATCAAGTTTTCCGTTTTTAAAAGGGGTAATCAGTGCGGTTGTCGCTCCTAGAACTCTATTCATTTTCTGCCTTTCT
>CAMZLS010000043.1 GCA_947311765.1 uncultured Helicobacteraceae bacterium | reverse complement strand
GGTGCTATTTTGCATCTTTTTACTCAAATATTCCTCATCAACAATCTGTCCAATTTTAATAGCTCTCTGTATTAGTGTGCTAAAAACTTGATCGGTGTTTTCATAATCTACGCGGTCTTTAATTGTGCTTGAGTCTACTGTCAGACGAACTGCTAAACTATACGCTGCACCCATCAGACGTGCTTCATGCGTAGAAACCTGATACGTTGTGCTTAAACCATTAAAAAGATTTTGATTAAACACCAAAGATGTCTCATAAATATCTTGTGCTTTTTTTTCAAAACCTGTAATGCTATTACTAATATCTTGATATCCAATACCTGCTTGAAGGTCTAAGGTTGGATAGTGCCCTGCCTTAGCGATTCTAACATCTTGTTGCGTAGCATTGTAGTTTTTCATACGCTCTGTTATTGCAGGATTATTTTCCAAGGTTTGAACTGTTGCTTCTTTGAGCGTCAAACCTTGTAACTGAGTTGCTAAAATAATTCCCGCTGGAATTAGAAGTTTTTTATACTGAAACATAGCCTACTTTGTTGTATTATAAAATTTAATTCCATATTGCACTTTAAAAATGTAATGAAAATGTATCAAAAATTCTTAAGTTATAAAAAAGTGTTATATTTTTCACATTTAAGAGAAAAATTTGATATTATTGTGGTATGAAAAAACTTTTTTGTGCGACTTTTGAAGGTCTTGAGGCTAAGGTAGTGAGTGTTGAAGCGACTTTGACAAAGGGGCTTCCTAGTTTTAATATTGTCGGGATGGCGAGTCAATCTATCAGTGAGTCAAAAGAACGTGTCAAGTCTGCTCTGTTGAGTAATGAATTTAAATTTCCTCCTAAACGCATCACTATCAACCTCTCTCCTTCGGATCTGAAAAAAGAGGGGAGTCAGTTTGACCTAGGAGTTGCTCTGCTTATCGCACTGAATTCTAGCGAATATAAGCTTGATGAGTATGCGATTTTTGGGGAACTTGGGCTTGATGGGAGTGTGAAAGAGAACTCTCTTTTATTTGCACTGATTCTCTCGCTTGCCAATCAAGACTTGATCACGCAGGCTATTGTTCCTTTTGAGAGTTTAGAGAAGGTTTCAAATATTCCTCATATAAAATTTCTTGGCGTAAAACATCTTAATGAGGCTATGTCTATTTTTAAAGAGGGTGCCAAACCCTTTACATGTAAGGTAAAAGATATTGAGTATCCTGCCTTACATGTAAAGGGTAATAGCTACTTTTTTTTACAAGAGTATCCCTCTGATTTTCAAGAAGTTCGAGGGCAAGAGGTGGCAAAGCGTGCTGCACTTATCGCCGCTGCTGGAATGCACAATATCTTGTTTGAGGGCTCACCAGGAAGTGGCAAATCTATGATAGCCAAAAGACTTCGCTATATCTTACCTCCTGTCTCTTCTGCTGAACTTCTCGATATCGCGAAGTTAGAGAGTTTTGATGGCAAAGAGCCACAGTTTTCACCACTGCGCCCTTTTCGCTCACCCCATCATAGCTCTACTGCTGCGAGTATCTTTGGTGGAGGAACGCATAATGCAAAGATTGGAGAGGTTGGATTAGCACATCGGGGTATCTTATTTTTTGATGAGTTGCCTCACTTTTCAAAGAGTGTTTTAGAAGCCTTGCGTGAGCCACTTGAGGACAGACATATTCGTATTTCACGAGTAAATTCTAAAATCACTTATGCAACGGATTTTCTCTTTGTCAGTGCCATGAACCCCTGCCCTTGTGGCAACTTGCTTCATTCACAACTAGAGTGTCGTTGCAGTGATTTAGAGATTCAGCGTTATAAAAATCGTCTTTCTGATCCATTTTTAGACCGTATTGATCTGTATGTGCAGATGCAAAATGTCACTCCTCAAGATAGGAGTAGTGTTGATTCAAAAAGCTTACATGTAAGGGTTAGAGAAGCGTACTCTCAACAGATAAAACGAGGGCAAACATCTCTAAATGGTTCTCTTGAAGATAAAGATATTGAAAAGTATTGCTCTCTTGAAGAGGAGGTGCAAACTGTCCTAGAGCAAGCAGTTATGCGCTTTGGACTCTCTTTTCGTTCTATTAAAAAGATTCAAAAAATTGCGAGGACTATTGCAGATATAGAAGCAAGTGATGTGATTAAAAAACCACATCTCCTTGAGGCTTTGAGTTATCGCCGTCGTTAAATAACAGAAGTGACGAGTTTTGTAATAACAAACCCACCAATAACAAGCCATAAAAACATACTTCCTGCGGTGTAAATAGGTGCTAAACCTAAGCCTTTAAATTTAGCGAAACGTGTTCCCATACCCAAGGCAGTCATCGCCATAGTTAGTAAAAATGTATCTATGATATTGATCTGATTGACGATATCTTGTGGGACAAGATGCAGTGAGTTAAAACCTGCCATACCTATAAAATAAACAGCAAACCATGGAATAACTAGAGGAACTTTACTCCCTGCACCACCTGCTTTTTTAGCACTATATGAGAGATAAATTCCTAAGATAATCAACATTGGCGCAATCATAATAACGCGAGTCATCTTCACAATAACCGCAGCATTTGCCATCTCAGGACTTGAACCTGGAATTGAAGCAGGCACAGCAACAACTTGTGCAACCTCATGGATTGTTCCACCCACATAGATACCAAACTGCTCTTGTGTCATATGTAAAAAGCCTGTAGCATTTTCTATAATCATAGAATAAAGCACAGGATATAAAAACATAGAAATTGTTCCAAAAAGAACAACCATAGAGACAGCAATTGCAGCCTTATGCTCTTCTGTTTTCAAAACAGGTTCAGTTGCCAAAACAGCCGCCGCACCACAAACAGCAGCACCCGAAGCCGTAAGCATCGAAGTATCTCTATCCATCTTAAAGATTTTCGTACCTAACCATGTTCCTAAGAAAAATGTAGATGAGAGCATCAAGAGTGAGACTAAAAAGCCCTCCATTCCAACATCAGCTATCTGCTGAAAAGTGATACGAAAGCCGTAAAAAACAATGGCAAAACGCAAAATCTTTTTGCCTGAAAAAACTATTCCACTCTCCCAAGATGAGGGGAAACGGTTATGTAATGTATTTGCATAAAAGATACCGATAACGATACCAACTACAAGCGGTGAGATGCCTAAAGCATGAATTGGAGCGAGTTCTGCTATCCATGTTGCGGCTGCTGCGATAATCGCAACAAAAATTATTCCGCTAAACGTTCCTTGACGTTTTTCTTTTGAAAATGCCATAAAAATCCTTTGTAAAAATGTAATTATACTCTTTTATTTATTTACCATAATTCCCATGACACTGTTAACAAAGCTCTCTCTCTTTGCTTCTACTGTACTAGGCTCAGATACAATAACTCTATTTTTATCTATGCCTCGTGAAACACTCAGATAATTTTTAATACTTAATGCACGCTCTTTTGCTAAGCTATCAAGCTCACTTTGGCTTATCTCTTGTTTGATGATAATTGCATTGAGAAGAGTATCTTGATACGCTTGTCCAAAATCAGACTTCTCTTTATACATTTTTTGAAGTCCTTTGGCTAGTTTTTTCATTGCATCTTCAGAGTAATATTGAATATAAAGTGCTTCTATAAATTGTATATCCAAGAGTGCTTTTGTATCTTTTTTCGCCGATTTTTTCAGAACAAGTGCTTTGAGTTTTTTCGTTTGCAGTGCATAGGTGTCCTCTTGAAGAGCATAAGTACCTGAGACTTTTAAAGAGAGTTTTGGACGCTTACTCAAGGCTTTTGCCAAGGCATCAAGTTTTTCACATTCTGGTGGTAAAAGCGTACTCTCTCCTGCTTCATAGGCGATAAATTTCAACTCATCACCCTCAATACCAAGCATAGAACCCAAAAAGCTAAATGGTGAGCTGACAATTTTTACTATCAGATTGCCTAAGGTTTTCATCACTAAGGCACCATATTTAAAATCAGGCGCGTCCATATCGCCCTCGACTGGCATATCAATATCAATGATACCATCACTATCTTCAAGCAGAGCAACAGCCAATCCTAAAGGCAGGCTCGATTCACCCTCGACCTCATCGCCTAGCTTTATCTTCTTGATGATGATAGAGTTTTCACCTAAAATCTGTGACTTGACAATCTTATATTTTAGATTTAAAGAGAGCTTGCCTTCATCTATTTTTCGTCCTGCAAAGTTTGCGGAATAAGGGCTCATATTGTCTAAAGCAAGATTACGGAAATGAACGCCTATATCTGTAAAAGTTTTTGGATCACCACTATTGAGAGAGCCTTCTATCTTCATAGAGCCATATTTATCTATAACCCCAGCCATATTGACATAACTTGTAAGATTTGCTTCACTTGAGATACCATAAACAGTACCTGCAACATCATGAATGTGCGTGTGAAATTTCAAAGGCAGAGAATCATCTGCAAAATCTGTCACTCCGCCCTTGTAACTTAGTTTTACGATATTGACAGGAAAAGGTTTTTTCTGTGTCTGGCTTGCCTTATTGGTATCTGCTGTGGCTAGAGTTGCATTATTCTCTTTTGCTAGTTGTGAGAGATTGAGTGATTTGTTTGCGTCTATATGAATATTTGAGTACATTCCCAAAACAGAGAGATTTTCTATACTCAATCTATCGGGTTTCATATCAAGATAAAAAGGCTTCGCCTCAATCTTCTCAAAGGCGATTAGCGTTGTATCGTTTTCGCTCTCATTGGCTACAAAATCAGAGATTTTTACACTCCCTTTCATTGTCATCTCATTCTGGCTTGATTGTGGCTCAAAACGCATATTTGCCTTAAAATCAACAAAGCCGCGCGCAAGTTTCACCTTATGCGTTTGGGCTACATAAGGGTTTGCATCACTTAATTGTAAATTTTGCAGATTGATAGCCGAAGTGACACGCAATGGTTCTGGTCGTACTTTTCCGCGTAAAAATAGTTTGCCATCATCATTGATACGCATATTGCTCTCATACTGCAAGGTATGTTTCATATCACTGCTTATATCGCTTACATGTAAGTTCAATTCATTGACTTTCATATGCGCTGTTTCGTCTATAGAGTTATCATCAAAAAAGAGTCCTGCACGTTTTATTTTTAGACTCTTTATAGTGGCTTTCCATGGTGATGGCTCTGATTGCAGACTCTCTTTTGTTTCATTGCTCTCTTTTGCACGGAGGAGTCCATCAAAATTGATAGCACCATCTTTATACTTTTTCGCATAGACTCTTGGCTTATATAGTGTAATATCCTTTACATGTAAGCGCTGCGTGGCTGTATCTACATCTATGCCATCTATTGCAAAATGGGCAAATCTCAGCAGAGTTTTATCATTTGATTTCTGTTTTAACTTCATATCATCAAGACGAAAACTGGCATCTGATAAGCGTATAGCGGTCTTATTGGCATCTTGTTTGAGACCGTATGGTAGAGAAAATTTTATCTTAGCGTTCGCAAGTTTCAGATCAAATTTCTCAAAACTTTTAGCTGTGATATCATCAACATAGTCATTGAACCATCTCATATCAAGCCCCTTACATGTAAAAGAGCCGTTTGCATCAAGAGCAGAGTGCTTGAATGTGCCTTGGCTATCACACACCATCACTTCATTAAAACGCAAACCCATCTGATACTTTAGAGCATATCCGCCTAGTGAGTGGATATTTTGCGCACTGAGATTGAAGTCATTGAGCATAAAATGTTGCTTAGGGCTGATAATTTCATCGTATATATCTACACTGAAATTTTTTAATGTAAATTTATCAAGTGTTACATCCCACGGTTTTGACTTAGATACTGGCTCTTGTGTGACTGTCTCGTTTGTCTCACTAGAGACCTTGGCATAATATTCCCAGTTGATTGAGCCATCTTTATAACGCTTTACATGTAAGGCGATATCGTCTAGACTCAAGGTATCAAAATGAGCTCTTTGCTGGAGTGCAAAAAGCTCCCCATTATTCAAGTCAATACGATTTATATGTAAGATATTATGATTTTTATCCTTAGGTTTTATTCGTAGTCTCTCTAAACGCAAGGCAATCTTATCGAGTCTTGTAGCATTTATATCATCCGCATTAAAAAAGAAATTTGTGTGCGCAGACATCTTTCCATCGGCAATTTCAAGATTTAAAATCTCTTGAAGATAGCTCCAACCTGTAAAAATCTTTCCCGATTCAAAATCAAAACTTCCTTGCAGTGAAAGAGGCTCTAGCGAGAGCAATTTGCTATGAAAATCTATAAAACCTCCATCATTAACATGGGTAAAAAAACGAATCTTTCCATCACTCGTGCGCATATCTTTGGTGCTGATGTCATACACGCGAAATCCTAGTTTGTCAAAGGCCACAGAAAATGGAACTTTTTTACTGATATCACTATAAATAACACTCGCATCTTTTATATGAAAATACTCCATCACTACTGTAGGCGGAGTGCTTTTTGAACTCTCGCTCTCTTGCGTTTCATCTTTTGGCTCTTGATGCTTCAGCAAAGATTCAAAATTAAAGACTCCATCAGTGTCTTTAGTAAGAAAAATTTCAGGTTCTATGATACCTATCTCTTTGAGTTGAATCTTTCCCATAAGCAGTGCATACAACTCAAGATTGACAATCAGCTCTTTGAGACGTAAAAGAGGCTCTCCCTCTGCCGAAGCAAATTCAATATGATTAAGGCGCAATTCAAAACCAAAAGGATCAAAACTAGCCTCCTTAATCTCAAGCTTTGCACTCAGGTGCTTTTGTACAATCTTAGGCACTTTGGAGGTAATAAGATAAGGTAAAATCAAAAATCCAAAAACTATGTAGAATCCAATAAGAAAAACCGCTATCCATTGTAATATTTTTTTCATCTTATATCCAAATAATTATTTTCTCAATTTTACCCTATTTGCATTTGACTTATACTACAATTTCGCACCTAAAATTCAATTCATTGTGTTTTCGGTTTATACATCTGATGATGTTCTGAGGTAAAAATAAAAGAGTGAAAAGAAATCTTAAACATGCTCTAAAAAATATTCCATAGAGCTTCACAATGTTTCGAGAAGAATTATAGTATAAAATAATACTTCTTAGTTGTTGTATTGAAATTTATGTTATTATTTAGCAGATTTATTTTTACTAATGATTGAACAACTGTGCATTATTCCATGCTCTTTGCTGTATTCACATTCTATTTTTTCTTTTTTATTTCTGCCTCTATAATTTTTAAATTTGTTTCTTTTCATATAACTAAAATATAAAATATCTCCTTTTGATGTTATTACATAACACTCTTTAATTGTTTTGTGCAATCTAGTTGGGTTTTCTGGACAAACTACTTTTTGTATTAAAGTACCATCGTATTCTCCATATATAGGTAAATTAGAAGTTAATCTATTATCAACTTTTCTTCTTATTTTTGAGTCTGATACCAATTTCATTCCATTGTAAGATGGAAATTTTTTTCTACTTATTTTTTTTGTTGGTTTTTTAATATTTGTATTTACATTGTTATAACTTCTGTATATCGTGTGTTTTTCTTTTGGTGTTCGTGTTTTATATTTTGGTATAGGTTTTGAATTTCTTCTATTGTTATGAGAAACTATACGCATATTGTTTGCTCTTTTTTTTGTTATATTTTCTTTTCGTAATCTCGTATTTTCATTTTTTAATCTTGTGTTTTCATTTTTTAATTTTGTATTTTCATACGATAATTTATCATTTAATTTTTCTAATGCTATATTTGCTTTTTCTATTGCTTCTGATGCTTTAATTTTTTTGTAGTTTATATAAATATATGGAGATATAAATAGTAATAATATAATTATAATTATTGGTAGAGTGCTTTTCTTTTTCTTTATAATTAGTTTTGCTAAATTTTCTTTTTGTTCTTTATTTTTACATGTAGGACACTCTCTATTATAGTATTCTTTTCCACAGTTTTTACATTTCATCTTTTTTCCATTATTTAAATTTAAAATGTTTCAAAGCTCGTATTTTTGGGGTTTAATGGCAGAGAGGAAGGGATTCGAACCCTCGGTAGAATAAACTACACACGCGTTCCAGGCGTGCGCCTTCGACCACTCGGCCACCTCTCTATAAAAGAACCCAAATTATGTGTAATCTGGGTTAAAGAGTGACATTATAGCTACGATTTCTTTAAAAACTTAGAAAGTAGAACAATTTTAGTACCATTTACGCGTCCTTCAATCTGTTCTGGATTATTTGTCAATGAGATATTGCGTACTGCAGTACCACGTTTTGCGGTAAATCCTGCACCTTTAACATCAAGGTCTTTAATGATGACTACTGTATCACCACCTTCCAAGATAGCGCCATTTGAGTCGCGAGTAGGCTCTTGTGCTTCCTCTTCTTCTTGAGTATCTGCCCAAGTTTGAACCTCTTCTTCTAGGTAGAGAGTATCTAGTAAATCTTGTGGCCACCCTTCGTGGGCGATACGCTTAAGAAGACGATATGCCATAACTTGAACAGCTGGTTCACTGCTCCACATACTATCATTGAGGCAGTGCCAATGGTTGGCATCCATAATGTCTGGGTTTTCTATCTGAGCCTTACATGTAGAGCACACCAATATAGATTGTTCTACACTGCCATTAGATGGTGTAACCTCGTAAACGCTAAGATTTTCTGTGCTAGAACATAGTTCGCAAGCCCCATTAGCACGCTCTTGTAGCTCTTTTTCAACACTCATTTACTTCCCTTTAGGTGATTTTTTTTCGTATTGTAGCAATAAGTGCCTATTTTAAGCCTTTTGTGGGTATTATTAGCAGATTTTTTCTAAAAAATAATCATATAGAGTATTAGGATATTATATAATGGATCATATTGCTATCAAACATAATGGTGAGATTGTTGACTTGCAAACTGCGGCAGCTCTAGGTATTGAAGGCGAGGGCATTGAGCTCGATAATTCTGCTGAATCTTTAGAGGTTCTTCGCCACTCAACGGCACACCTTATGGCACAAGCGATTAAAAATCTCTACCCAAGTGCTGAATTTTATGTGGGACCTGTTATCAAAGAGGGTTTTTATTACGATTTTAAAGTCGATGAAGAGATTGGCGAGGGTGATCTGAAGCGTATCGAAAAAGAGATGCTTAACTGTGCGAAGAAAAAGTACGAGATAGAGCGCTATGAGATAACAATGGATGAGGCAAAAGAGAAATTTGCTAACGATCATCTTAAGCTTGCGGTTATGGAGCGAATTCCTAGCGAAACGGTAAGTATCTACAAGCAAGGCGAATTTGAGGATCTTTGCCGTGGACCTCATTTACCAAGTGTGCGGCTTATTCGATTTTTCAAACTGACAAAAATTGCGGGTGCTTATCTAGGTGGCGATAGTAAAAACGAGATGCTCACGCGTATCTACGGGATAGCTTTTGCCGACAAAGAGTCACTCAAAGCGCATATGGATATGCTTATTCAAGCAGCAAAACGCGATCACCGTAAAATTGGTAACGAAATGAAACTCTTTACTTTCCGTGAAGAGGTTGGCGCTGGTTTTCCTATCTGGTTGCCTGCTGGTGGTCGTCTTCGTGCACGCTTAGAAACTCTTTTATTTAAAGCGCACCGAAAACGAGGGTATGAGCCAGTTCGTGGTCCTGAGATGTTACGCTCTAGTCTGTGGGAAACCTCAGGTCATTATCAAAATTATGGTGAAAATATGTATTTCACTACTATTGATGATATAGAATTTGGCGTAAAACCTATGAACTGTGTAGGGCATATCAAGGTTTATGAAGATGAGCTTCACTCTTATCGTGACTTGCCGATTAAATATTTTGAGTATGGGGTTGTGCATCGCCATGAGATGACAGGCGCACTTCATGGGCTCTTTCGTGTTCGTGAATTTACACAAGATGATGCTCATATTTTCTGCAGTGTTAATCAGATTGAAGAGCAGATTATCGAAGTTGTTGATTTTGTTGATAAAATTATGAGCACTTTTGAATTTGATTATAAGATGATGGTCTCTACGAAGCCTGAAAAAGCAGTGGGCGATGATGCTATCTGGGAGAGTGCAACAGATGCGTTGAAAAATGCGATGGATAAAAATAAGCTCTCTTATGAGATAGATGAGGGTGGAGGAGCATTTTACGGCCCTAAGATTGATATCAAAATCACCGATGCTATCGGGCGTGAATGGCAGTGTGGAACGATTCAGCTTGACTTTAATCTTCCAGAGCGTTTTGAGCTAGAATATACAGCTGAGGGCAATGATAAAATCCAGCCCGTAATGATTCATAGAGCGATACTTGGTTCATTTGAGCGTTTTATCGGAATTCTCACTGAACACTACGCTGGAGAGTTTCCGATGTTTATTGCTCCTACACAAGTAGCAATTATTCCTATTGCAGAGCCTCACCAAGCTTATGCTAAAGAATTATCCGATAAACTTTTAGATATTGGCGCTGATTCGGAGATTTTTGCTAAGAACGAGAGTCTGAACAAACGTATCCGAACGGCAGAAAAAGGGCGTGTTCCGATGATTGTTGTCATTGGCGATGAAGAAGTTGAACATAAAACTATCGCTGTACGAGATCGTCGAAACCGAGAACAGTATAATCTAAGTGAGGATGAGTTCCTTATGATGATTATGAAAAAAATTAACGAGGTAAATTTTTGAGTAAAAAAGACCGCACTATAATGAACGATGACATTCGAGTCCCTGAGGTACGCTGTAATGTAGATGGCGCAGAATCACTTGGTATTATTTCCACAAATGAAGCTATGGATAAAGCCAATGAATTGGGACTCGATCTCGTTTTAATCGCACCTATGGCAAAACCGCCAGTTGCAAAGATTATGGATTATGGTAAGTTTAAATACCAAGAAGAGAAAAAATTAAAAGAGCAACGTAAAAATCAGACAAAAATTGAGCTCAAAGAGATTAAATTGTCTGTAAAGATTGCTGATAATGATATCAGTTATAAAATCAAACATGCTCGTGAATTTTTAGCAGCAGGAAAACATGTAAAATTTCGTGTTTTCTTACGTGGTCGCGAGATGGCTCATCCTGAAGCAGCCAGAGAGGTTCTGTTAAAAGTATGGCCAATGGTAGAAGACCTTGGTACCATGGACAAAACACCTCGCCTTGAAGGGCGCTATTATAATATGCTAGTGCTCCCTTTTAAAGATGATAAAAAGAAGTAATTTACTTCTTTTTATATAAATCTGCAACTTCTTTCTCACGGTAAATCAAAACTAAGTTAGGAACAGATATTGTTTAAGTTTCATAAAAATATGAGATGAGAGTAAAATGACACAATTATTAGAGAAATTTAGAGAGTTACCAGACTATC
>CAMZLS010000042.1 GCA_947311765.1 uncultured Helicobacteraceae bacterium | reverse complement strand
AGAAACTTTTTTAGATTCTTTATATTCTATATTGCTATTTGAATTGTCTGCCTTTAATACAGTTTTTTCATCTTGAATTTCTACAGCTTGATAATTATTTGGCTTAATATCATCATCATTTACCAAAGTATAAATGACCGCCACAGCCACAACAGCCACAAGAGACAATAAAAGAGTATTTTTGTTCACTAAACTTCCTTATAATTTCGCTCAGACACTATTTAACCCGGATTATGCAGTAGAAACCTCAAGAAAGCCTCTATCATTGCGCTCAAGGTACATTCACAAAATTATTGACCCACCAATAAGGTGGGCGCAACAATTTTGTAAACATCCCTTAAGCACAAACATAGACGCTACTTATTGTCTTCTACTGCATAATCCGGGATTAAGTGACATTTAAATATAATACGCCATTCTAATAAATAAGAGCTTTGAAAGATATTACAGTTGAAAAAAAAAGGTATTGCACTTCTTATCACCATATCTTTGGTTGCAGCGATTGCTGCGCTTATTGGTATTTCGGCTGGCATTTTAGAACACTCTTTTAAACGAATATCAAATAAGAAGTTTTTAATCCAATCAAATAGCTTTATTGCAGGGATGCAAAATGTTCTCAAAGATGCGAGTAGTGATGTGAACGACTCAGATACCTTAGATATATTTTTATCACTTCCCTTTGCTTTTGAGCAAAAGTCACGCAATCTCTCTGTGGATATCTACTTCACTTCTAATGCATCTGCTCTCAATCCAAACAATATGTTAGAAAAAAGTAAAGATAGCAACACAAGCAAAAAGAAAGTAAAAGAAAACCCCAATATAGAGAGCTCTTATGAGGCATATTTTGAGCATATACTGACTATTTACAATGTATCTGATAAAATTCTGCTTTTGTCAATGATAGCAGATAGTGTGGATAAAGATCTCAAAGAGCGCACAACAGGTTCAGAGTTGGCTCTGGAAAATCTCTCTTTTTCACAAGGAAAGATCTACTCTTTGGAGCATTTTCAACAGATTTTAGATGCTTATAAGCGTCTAACTCTTGATTTTAATGTCGATAAGGTGCCTTGGGAGACTCTTTTGAGTTTTGATAATGTGAATATAGATTTTAATCATATAGAGTCTGATACGCTCTCTATGCTTTTTCCAGAACTTGACCCAACTGCTTTAAACTCTTTGACGAGTGATAGAGTAGAGGTGTTCAAAGATTTTGGCGCTTTAAATATAGACAACGAACGCGAAAAAGAGTTAAAAAAAATGGGAGTCACTTTTTACTCCCCACAAGTAAAGGCATGGATGAATATATATAACGGTGGCAATCATCTAGGAGTAACTTTCTTGTATGATTTACAGACAAAAAGGGCAAGCAATCTTGAAATTACCAACTAGCTCCAAAAAGAGTGTGAAAACACTTTTTATAAACAGACAAGAGCGAATCACTCTAGCAGATGAGAAAGTAAATATCGTGCTTTCTCCCGCTTTTTACTGGTTTAAAAGCGAAGAACTTCCTGTAAAGAGTGTCGCTCAAGCGAAAAAATTGGCACCCTCGCTCTATGATGGTACCATTCCTGATGGGCACTATAGCTATCATGTCACAAAGCGTGATGAGTGCTTCTGGATTTTTGCCTATGATGATGCATATATCGTAAGCAAACTCACAGAATTAGGGATTAAGTCCGCTCAGATAAATCAGATATATTTTGCACAGAGTGAATGTTTTGATCTTATAGAGCCACTGAAAATTGATGATACTTTTGCCTTGGTCGCAGATGAAAATATCTTAAGTATGGTGCCACTGACTTATCTCAGTGGCGCACTCTCTAGTGAAGAGTACTTCTCAAAACATACATTTTCCAAAGAGCATATCTCGCTGAATTTTTTTCAAAATAATTTGATAGATGAAAAATATATCTACCGCCTCATCGCTTTAAGTGTCACTTTTATCTTTATCTATTTTGCAAATTATATGATTGTACGCAAAGATTTAAGACAAGCGTTAGGAGAGGAGTATGCTATCACTGAAAAGTACAAGCTTCCTGCAACTTCATTTGAGCTCAATGGCTTACAACGCTCTTTAAAAACAAAAGAAAAACGCCAACTCACATATAGAGAAAATGTAAAAAAACTACTCTCTCTCACTCTGCTCTCTGGAGAGTATGTGAAAAAACTTGAGGTTTCAGATAAAAAAGCCTCTTATGAGATAGTAATGAAAGAGCCCAAAAGAGCTGAGGCAATTAGCGCAATGGTGAAAAAATCTTTTCAAATCACCTCTGCAAAAGTGATTGATAATACATTTTATATAGGAGTGGGACTATGAACAAGATAAATCCACTCTACCTTTTAGGATTTTTTGTTTTTGTAGCGATTTTTATGATTTACAAGACAAGCTCGACGCAAGAAAAAATCATAATAGTAACCCAAAATAGCATACAAAAAGAGATAAACGGAAAAGAGATAGCCCTTTTGAAAAAACGCTGGAAAGATAAAAAGGCGATGATTGGGCGGCTCAATACCATCTTAACGCATAAAAAGTTTGCAAATAAAATCACAAAAAAAGAGAAGAAAAGAGGCGCGTATCGAATAGAGCTACAAAACTTAGATTATCGTACCCTAGACTCTTTTGTCAATAAAATTCTTAATGAGGCTGTTGTTATTAAAAAGATGAAAATAGAGCGATTTTCCGAATCAAACGCTTCTGTTGCGCTGGAGTGTAAACTATGAGACGACTAGGAAGCTTTATAGCTTATTTTATCATTACGCTTGTGTTGATACTCTTCTTTCTTCCGAAGGTAAATCTTTACTACAAGGCAGAAACTCTCCTTGAAAAGTACAAGGTCACTATCTCAGGAGAAAAGCTTTTAGATAAGGGTTTGAGTTTTAAGATTCAAGAGGGTCTTATCTATTTTGATGATTTGGTAGTAGCAAAAATTGATGAGATATCGATAGTACCACTGCTCGCTTACAATAGCTTACATGTAAAGCCTTTCTCATTTTCAGAAGATATGAAGCAGTTTATCCCTCTAAAGGTAGATAATGTAAACATTACACAAATTCTTATCAACCCCTTGCATGTAAGGATAGAAAGTAGTGGAGAGTTTGGCTCATTAGAGGGAGATATTGCGCTTAAAGATCGAAATATTTCACTCATTTTAAGGCCTTCAAAGCTTCTCTTGAAGCAGAGACCGTTTTGGATGAAAGAGTTGAAAAAAGATGCGCAAGGAGGCTACCGTTATGAATCAAATTATTAGCCCTTTGTGGATACAGCGTTTTATTATTGTTGGCATTATTGCTGTTTTTGTGAAAATCGCTATGTTAGGAGCGCTCTTTTTCTTGCCTCACAAAGGCATTGACCGAGTTGATGTTACGCAAGCCTCGCTCTATCAAAGCTACAAGCCATCAAAAGTTTTTGCCATGAGAGGCAAAAGAGCACCTGTTGTAAAAAAAGCACCTGTCTATCAGCTAAGAAACCTTACGCTTCAAGGTCTCTATGATGACCCAAAAGCACCTTTTATAGCTGTAAAAGATGCAAACAAAATCACCTTAGTAGGTTTGGGCGAAAACTTTAAAGGCTATAAGCTTACTGATGTCAAAGCCGATCGAGCTATTTTTACAAAATCAGGGAAGAACTACGAGCTTCTTTTTAAAGAGAAGGCTCTCAAAGCAGGGGCTATTAGTGTTGCTGAACCAGAAATTATCCAAGATGATTCAGCGGTATTTATAAAACGCAAAGAGATTAAGCATTATGCAAAAAACTTTGACGCTATCTGGAAAAATATCAAGATAAAAGAGATTATCAAAGATAAGCGCCTCAAGGGTTTTCGTGTCACTTGGGTGAAAAAAGATTCACTTTTTGCGAAACTTGGACTTATAAAAGATGATATCATCACTGGGGTGAATGGTAAAAAATTAAAATCAGTCTCACAGGTATTTAAGCTTTACAACAACATGGATAAGATGGATAGTCTTAGACTAAAAATATTACGAAACAATGAAGAGAAGGAACTAGAATATGAAATTTTTTAACGTACTATTAGCAGGTATAGTAATAAGCTCAAGCCTTACATGTAAGCCTCTAATAGCAGCATCAAAACACGAGACAAAGCGTGAGCGTGTCAATTTGAAACTTCAAAATATTAAGATAGAAGATTTTATCAAGATGGTAGGCAAGGTTGTTGATAAAAATATCCTTCTCTCGCAACCAATTCCAGGGACTGTTAATTTTATCTCAAGCTCGCCTGTCTATAAAGATGAACTTATGGATATCTTACTTGCAGTCTTGTCGAAAAAAGGCTTTACTATTGTTCAAAAGGGGAGTTTTTACACGGTCGAACGCGCTAATACAGCCGTAAAACGCAATCTTCCTATAGGAAGTAAGGGAAAGAACCTGATGAAAACAGAGTTCTTAAAAGTTGAAAATGAAAATGTCGATATCATCGCCGCAAAAGTGAGACAGTTCCTATCAGAAGGTGGTAAACTTCTCACAATCAAAGAGATAAACACCATGATAGTGAGCGATTATCCTGCCAATATCGGGATAATTCAAAAAGTTATCAAAAAAATAGAGTCTCAAAGCGAGATCAATAAAGATGTAAAATTCATCACACTCAAAAATGCCAAAGCGAGCCGTATCTCCGCACAACTGCAAAAAATAGGACAATCTCTTATCAATCAAAAAGTTGTGACCAATAAGGTAGAAGTTCTTAGCGATGATGCAAGTAATTCGATTATCATCCTCGCTTCAAAAGAAAATATCAAGACACTAGAGCCGATAGTAAAACGCCTTGATGCAAAAGATACAAGTGCCACACAACGCTTAACGATACTTCCACTAGAAAATTCAGAAGCGAAAAATGTCGTAACATCGCTACAAACTATCTTAGATAAGAAAAAATACACCAAAGAGACAGATAAGCCAATGGTGAGTGTCTATGAGGAGCTTAATGCCATCGTTGTCTCTGCTACGGAGGCAGATATCGAAGATATTAAAGGGATGATTTCTATCTTAGATGTAGAAAAACCGCAAGTCTTTGTCAAAGCTCGTATCATTGAGATAAGTGATACCATAGGCGAGCAACTCGGTATGAAATACGGCTTAGCAGGAGGTGCACTTACAAGTTCAGGGCTCTTCTCTTTTGCGGCTAACCTTGGAGGTCCTTCAGTCGTCTTGCCACAAGGCTTAAACCTAGATACGAGCGCAAAGTTTGACCAAGGTATTGTTTTAGGGGCGACCATTGACTTTCTATCAGGAAATGGCGCGGCACACTCACTCTCAGAGCCTACACTCTTATGTGTCAATAATCAAGAATCAACCATCTATGTAGGGCAAACGCAATCTATTGTGACAAGTACAGTCCAAGGCAACCAAAGCACAGATTTGGCGCGTAACACCGTCTCTCGTGAAGATATCGGGCTAACTCTAAAAATAAAACCGCGTCTCTCATCAGGAAACAAAGTAACTCTTATCACAACAACGAAACTAGAAGATGTTATCCCGGGTTCAACCCCAGGTTATGTCAACACCTCAAAACGCGAGGTAGTCACAACCGCTATCGTTCAAAATGGAGAGAGCGTTATCATCGGTGGACTTATCTCTGATAAAGAGCGCACAAGTAACACAGGGATTCCTCTTTTGAAAGATATTCCTTATCTTGGGTTTCTTTTTGGCTATACAGAGACACACCATGAGGAGATAAATTTAGTCATCATCTTGACCCCATATATCGTTCGTAATAATGAAGACCTGCCAAAGGTGCGTAAGTTTATGAATAAGCTTGATGAAATTCAGCGTGATTATGAGTTACTCTTGGGTCGTAAACTAGATGAACGCTTAGAAAAAATGAATAAAGAGAAAAAAGAGAAGTCCGCTACTCATGAGAAAGTAGATGCCCTAGAGCTTCTCTCTCCAACGGATTACTAAATGCTCAATCTTCCCTTAATAGAAAATGTAGATCTGCAACCCTCATCATTAGAGGGGATTGAGCCAAACCTTGCTGTTAAAAATTATGTGCTCTTTTCTAAGATAGAAGATGTCTTACATGTAATCCTTTCGCAACGTCATTTAGCACCCGCTTTTGATTACCTCGCCAAGCAAGATTTTTCCTATCCTATCGTTATGACTGATGATGACTCTTATGATAGACTCTACAATAAATTTTTAGAGATTCGCACAGATGGCGAGTTAGGCACTCTCGACCAGGGTCAAGATGAGATGGAAGATGAAGATCTCTCCCTCTCAGAATTTTTACGAAACACCTCTGATCTTCTCACAAGCGAAGAGTCCGCACCTGTTATCAAGTTTGTTAATGCACTCTTTTACCAAGCTATCAAACGACGCGCTTCAGATATCCATATAGAGGTGCATGAAAAGAAGAGTGAGGTGCGTTTTCGTATAGATGGTGCCTTGATAAAAAACACCGACATAGACAATAAAATCGCCAATCTTATCATCAGCCGTATCAAGGTCATCTCAAATCTTGATATCTCAGAGAAACGTATCCCCCAAGATGGACGTACTCAGGTAAAGATAGCAGGAAAAACCCTAGATGTTCGTGTTTCGATACTCCCGACTTTTTACGGAGAGAGAGTGGTTATGAGGATGCTAATGCAGTCTGATGATATCCCTCATATGCAAGAGTTAGGTTTCGATAAAGAGCTTACAGACCAGCTTGATGATCTACTCCAGCACTCTCACGGTATCATCCTAGTCACAGGACCAACAGGAAGTGGAAAATCAACAACACTCCATGCCTTTTTACAAGAGGTAGCCAAACCAGATCTTAACATCATCACAGTAGAAGACCCTGTAGAGTACAAAGCCGACAATATCAACCAGATCCAGACAAACGCCAAAGCAGGGCTTACCTTTGCCTCAGGTCTGCGCTCTATCTTGCGTCAAGACCCCGATGTTGTCATGATTGGAGAGATACGCGACCAAGAGACAGCCGAGATAGCCATCCAAGCGGCTCTTACAGGTCACTTAGTTTTCTCAACTCTGCACACAAACAACGCAACCGCTTCTATCACAAGATTGATAGATATGGGTATAGAGCAGTTTTTGATAGGAAGTTCACTCCTAGGTGTCCTTGCTCAACGCCTCGTAAGAAAACTCTGCAATGAGTGCAAAGAGGAAGATTTCCTAGCCGAAGCCTTCTCAAAAGAGTTCGATCTCCCAGAAAATGCCAAAATCTATAAATCATGCGGATGCTCTACATGTAACTATACAGGCTACAACGGCAGACGCGCCATCGGAGAATTTTTTGTCCTCGATGACGATTTTAGAACCATGCTCAAAGACAAAGTAAGCGACCATGTTTTACGAAACCAAGCCATAGCCCAAGGCATGACAACCCTCTCAGATCAACTCAAAAAACTTCTCTTAGATGGCACAACTTCCATGCATGAGATTATCCGTGTGGGTGTGAAAGATACATAAATATGCTACAATTACAAAAAAGGAGGCAAGATGATTGATTTAGATAAAGAGTTAGAAGCAGATAATCTAACGCAAAAAGATATTATGAAATTTCTCTTGCACTCAACGCAACATGCCGCGACAAGAGAAGAACTTCAAGAAGTTAAAAAAGAGTTGAAGATAGAGATGCTTGATATGAAAACTGAACTCAAGCAAGATATTTCAGGTTTACGAACTGAACTGAGAAACGATATGACAAGCCTAAAAACTGAACTCAAGAAAGATATCGCAAAAATAGATGCAAAATTTGATAGAATTCAGTGGCTTATCATTGCTACGATTGCAAGTGTACTGCTGAAAGACTATATATTGGATTTTTTGCAAAAATAGATTGCCACGTCACTACGTTCCTCGCAATGACAGCCATTATGGTCTTCTAAGATTACTCGTACAACAGTCATTACGAACAAATGTGAAGCAATCTACAAATTTAAGCAATAAGGAGAAACTAGCATATGTTAAGCCAAAAAAATCAAAATCAAAAAAATTTAGAAACAACTCAAAATATTTACGGCAATAATTACATAGAAAAATTAAACGTAAGCAAAATCACCAATGAGATTAACCGTGCACTACTTTGAGATAGAAATATTATAATGCGAAACGCCTTTACCCTTATAGAAGTCCTCGTAGCCACTGTGATAGCGACAGTCGCAGGAGCAGGGCTTTTACAACTCAACTCTAACTATACAAATCTTTTTACAAAGATAAATGAGAAATCTATAAGTAGTGAAGTTGTCTCTCTTATCGGACTGCACGCAGATATCAAGTATAACAAAACCACAAAATCCCTCTACGATATCCTAGATAGAAGCTACGAGATAAAAAATGATGATCTAAGAAAATACCTTAAAAACCAATCTTTTGATTACAAAGAACACCTCGTAGAGACTATCACCTTTGGTGATGAGGGGCAAGAAGAGGAGGAGTTTAGCATGGGTGATAGCAATGAAGTCTCCGCACTAGCCCCTGTTATCCAATTTGAGCTTATCGATATAGCTATAAAAAACAAGCAACTCCAAGGCTCTATCTTACATGTAAGGCTGATAGAACTATGAGAAAAGCATTTACTTTGATGGAGTTGATGGTCTCCATAGTCTTGATAGTCTTGATAGTCCTCTTTCTATATAACGCCATAGCCACGATGAAAATGTCAAACAAAACCTTAGCCAGACACGACAATGAAGAGAACAACCGCACAAAAATATTTGAACTCTTTTACAGAGATATAGTAGAATCAATTTCTATTAATTCACTCGAAACAAAAGATAAACATTATAATGTCATAGAACTTCAGACACACAACACCCTCCACCAGATAGCCATGCCTTTCGTAACATACTTCGTAAACTCAAAAAAAGATGCTTTGATACGCCTCGAAGCTGCAAAAAAGATAAGTTTACCCGTCTCTTACGAGGACAGATTTGCTATTTATGCTGATTTGCTGATAAATGATGTGTCAGATTTCAACATCTACACAAAAACTTCAGACAAAAACCAATCAAAAGAGCATAATCTCTCAAAAAGCGTAAACAAGGCTACTTCAGAGACTATTTTACTCTATCTTAAAACAAAAAAATTCAAAGAACCGCTCCTTTTAGAACTTGCTATTTAGAAAATATTAGTAAAAATATGGTATCATTATCCGTTTTAGTTGATTGGCCAATCATCTATAAAATTCATTCCAAGGAATATTTATGGCAAATAAACAAATTTTAAGTGTAGTAGCAGCTTCTATCTTAGCGGCTTCTTTTACATTCACAGGTTGTGGTAGTTCATCTTCAAGTAATCCAGGCTCAAGCTCAAGTGAAGCAAGTAGCTCAAGTGAAGCAAGTAGCTCAAGTGAAGCAATAGTTGAGCCAATTGAAGTTCTTGCTTTTAGACTTCTAGAAGCAAATGTTACAAAAGGTGGTACTGAGACTTCAATAGAAAACAATACTTCATATGAATTCCCTGTAGGCACAACAGGTGTACTAGCTACTCAAGGCGGTGCCTATGATTTAAATGGTGATAATATGGCAACATCAGATGATGCGAATGCACCAACTCTTGCGGCTCCTGCTACTTTTAGTAATCTCCATGGATTGTCAACTTTAGAAGCACAGGGCGTAAGCATTGATGATATCAATTCGTTTTATGGTATT
>CAMZLS010000041.1 GCA_947311765.1 uncultured Helicobacteraceae bacterium | reverse complement strand
AGAGAGCACAATCTGCTTCGTTATAACTTTTTGACGTACAATAAGTACGCCTGCAAAGTTATGCCTCACATCTTATGCTCTCTTGTCTCATTGAAATATGACATTTATTATGGTTGAACACTTATGTCTGTAATACTAAACTATAATTATCACACAATTACAGTATAATTTCATTAATATTTACATGTAAGGCATTTATACTATGAGTTTTCACACATTAGGACTCTCTAAACCCATTATCGACGCAGTGAGCGAGATAGGATATGAGACTCCGACACCTATTCAAGAAAAAGTTATTCCACATATTTTACAAGGCAAGGATATCTTTGCTACGGCAAAGACAGGTTCTGGTAAAAGTGCTGCTTTTTTACTTCCACTCTTTCAGCATATCAACCGTGAGCGTGATACAGAGAAGTTCTTACATGTAAAGGTACTTATCTTAGTGCCTACTCGTGAACTCGCTCGTCAGATTTACGCTTCTACGCAAAAATATGGCTCTAAGCTTGATGTGAAAACACAACTTATCTTAGGTGGGGGAAATATAAACCCTCAGATAGATGCCCTTAAGCTTGGTTGTGAGATTATAGTAGCGACCCCTGGGCGTTTAAATGACCTTATCAAAGTTAAAGCAGTCAATCTCAATAAGGTTGAACATCTAGTCCTTGATGAAGCCGATACTATGCTTGATATGGGCTTTTTATCAGAGCTTGATAGTATCTTTGCTCTGTTGAACCCTAAGCGTCAAAATCTTCTCTTCTCGGCAACCCATAGTGGTAAGGTGAAGTTTTTTGCAGAGAAAATCTTAGTTAGTCCAAAGCGTATAGATATGGATCCTCCAGGAGGCGCAGCGAAAAATATCTCTCAAGTAGCCTATATGACAGACCGCGAAAAAAAGATGGATCTGCTCTGTTACTTAGTAGGAAGTAGAAACTACTCACAAGTGCTTATCTTTAGCTCAACACGCGCAGAAGTAGATACCATACAAAAAGAGCTAGCCTCAGCAGGGCTCAAGGCTGATGTGATTCATGGTGAGCGTACTCACGGTGCTCGTCATAAAGCATTAGAGCGTTTTCGTGAAGGCAAAGTGCGTATTTTAGTAGCGACTGATATTGCAGCGCGTGGCTTGGATATTCCTGATCTGCCTTGTGTTATAAACTTTGATATGCCCCAATCAAAAGAGGACTACATCCACCGCATAGGACGAACAGGACGAGCAGGAAAAAGTGGTGAAGCTATCTCTCTTTTGAGTGTGGATGAAGATGAAATGTTTAAAAGTATTGAGCGGATGATAAAGATAAAAATCCCCAAAGAGAATTTCAAAGGCTACGAGCGTGAACTCGTCCATGTAAAGATGGACAGACGCTACCAAGAAGAGCAGAAAAAACAAAAAACAAAAGGTGCCTTTGGAGAGTCCCGTGCCAAAGCTGCCGCTAAAAGTAAAAAAATCACAAAGCGAGATTTTCGGTATGCTAAAAGTTAGCCTTGCGCTTTTTTTTGCAACACCACTTCTTTTTGCAAATGTTGTCTCCCACGATGAGGCATATTTTACAAAAAAAGTGCGCAACACACAACTTATCTACACCGAACAAAATATCCCTTTTGCAAAACAAGCTGCCGCAGTTGAGATGAGACTTCAGCCTCTTTATGAAGAGAAGTTTGGCTACAAGATGGATGAGACCTTACATGTAGGGCTTATCTCTGAGTACAACCAGATAGCTAACGGCTTCTCAACGCAGTATCCAAACAACCGTCAGATTAATTATGTTGGGGGTGCTATGAAGGTGGATTATTTTAGCTCTACCTCTTGGCTCAATACGCTTTTATACCACGAAACCGCGCACAACTACCAGCTCAATGCCAAAGATAATATCATCTCCTCTTCACTCCACACAGTTTTAGGTAATGGTGCTTTTTTTATCCCTTGGTTTACAGTGCCAAATGGTGTTGAAAACTCTTTTTTACTTGAGGGAAATGCAGTTTTAAATGAATCTTGGCATGGTAATGGCGGACGGCTTTATAGCGGACGTTTTAAAATTGCTACGCTTATGCAGGCGAGAGCAGGGTATTTGACAGCTGAGCGGGTTTATAATGACAATCTCTTCTTTTTGTACGGTTCTCACTTTTATACTTTAGGCGGATTTTATCAAAAATATCTTGCTAAAAAATATGGACTTGAGAAGGTAAACGCATACTGGAGAGAACATTCACAAGATTGGTACTGGCCGTTTTTTACTAACAACTCTATGGAGCGTGCTATCGGTGTTGATTTTGAGAGCTCTTTTTACACTTGGTCACAGCAGATGCAAGAGGAGGCAAAAAATGTCACTCAAACGCATGGCGAAGTAGTCGCAAAAAGTCAGTTTTTTACCCCTTTAAACGGTGATAAAGATGGCATCTATTTTATTGTCAATGAAGATGGACGAGGGCAGCCTGAATTAGTTGTTTTTAATAAAAAAACAGAGCAAACTTCAAAAAAAAGTGACTCTTTTCTAGCAGGGAAGGTGATAAAGATTGCACCTAAGCGCTATACAACTCAGGCGAGTTCACATACCTCACCTTGGCGAATCTATCAAGGTCTCTATGATGAGGGTGCTTTCGTTCTTGAAGAGACAAAGGGGAAGGTTATTGAGGGTTATTTGAGTGATGGACGCGCTGTCTATTTTGATGTGATAAGCTCTTACGATCAGCCTCAGCTCTATATCGCAAATGAGTTTTATGCTCAGGTAAATTCCTCTGTTTTTATTGATGGTGATGATGTTTATTATTTTGTGCAAAAAGATAAAACTCGTACTCTTTATAAAAACAAGAGAGCACTTTTTTCTATTGAGGGATATTACTCTTATGTAAGCGGTGTTGATTCAGATGGAGCTGTCTATTTTATAGCAAATACTCGGTATGGCTCGGGACTTTTCAAGCATAATGCTCAGGGTTTCACACGAGTTAGTAGCGCCGATACCATTATAGATGCGCGTCTGATTGATGATAATCATGCTTTAGTTGCTACAATGGGCTCTGATGCTTTTAGCTATGAAAAGATAGCACTTGAAGAGATACAAGAGTCCCCTTTTGAAGTGAAGCTTTTTGTGGAAGAGAAGCCTTATTATCATACAAAGAGTAAGCTAAAAAGTGAAAAAGAGACTCCACAGATTGATACAAAAGAGCCATACTACTCCTTTTTGGCTATGAATTACAGCGGTACTAATGTAGCTTTAGGCAGTTCTAGCGAAGCTGGTTTTCTTTTTGATTTACATGTAAACTTTGCAGATGCTCTAACGCAAAATGCTCTCTCAGTATTTGCTTCAAGAAATGCAGATAAATACACCTTAGGCGGAGCGAGTTACACCAATACGCAGTATTTTTTACACTATAAGGTCTCTGCATATGGAGTGATAGAGAGACCCGATGCCAATGAGAGTGTCTCCAATGATGAGAGAGATTATGGGCTTAGTGTAAATGTGCAGATCCCTTTTATCGCTTCTGGTCATTACAATGCAAGCCTTGTTGGAAGTTATTATCAAGATTATGAAAGCAATTCAAGAGAGCCTCTATCGCTCTCTTTGAGTATGATGCGAACTGAACAGTATGGTGTGAGTATGTATCCGTATTTGCTTTATGCTCTCAAGCCTTATGCTACACTCGATAGAGATGATATCGCCTATGGTGCAGATGCAAAACTTTCACATAATATACTAAATGAGTGGTATTTTTCTTTACAAGGGCAATACTCAAAAAGTGAAACAAAAGATGCAGAGTTCGGCAATACGCAAGGTATTAAAATAACAAACTCACTTCTTGAGAGCTATGCTAAAAGCGACCCTGCAACGATTTATATGCCAAGTCTTAGAAACACAGGCTATATTCAAAGTGCTTTTAAAGGAAGTGTTTCACTACAAAGTGTCTTTAATCTCTCAGCATATTTTTTCACCTTTCCAATATCTTTACGCAGAGAGTCACTCTACGCAAGCTATAGCTATTACGGCTTAGAGTACTTTGGCTCAGATGGTGAGATAGATGCAGTCAATGAAACACAAGTCGGGCTCACCCTCAATACACTTTGGATGAATATTTTACCTATTCCTATAAGTTTTGAGTATATCCATAATGATAATACACGAGTAGGTGAAGAAAATAGCTTTAAATTTGGTCTAGGTTTTTTATTTTAATGCAAAGTGTTATCTAAATTTCGCTAAACTATATGTGCCCTTTATTTATCTGGGCATCTGTAATAAATTACTTAAGGCCTTAGCTATACTTAAAATAAGCGACTCTATCCGAAATCTCGATGAGAGTGATATCGGTGATAATCTTCTCTATTACGACTACAATATCAGGCATCTACTTGGATTGATTAAAAAAAATATGCCCGAAGATGACCCTCATTTTCTTAGTACCTATCGCTCTTTTGAGGGTGAAGTTTTTGAGAATTACATGTATGAAAAACTGCTACGATATGTTTTACAACATGATAATATCGAAACCTTTATATTAAAAGGACCTCATAACAATAAGTCAAAAGCCATTCCAAATACCCTCTCTGTAAACACAAAAGGACAGATTGTTTATCGCAACCGTTCTAAGGAGATTGGTGAATTTGATGGGATTATTGTTACAAAAACAGAACTCTACTTTATAGAGATGACTTTGGTAAAATCTGTCACAAATCTAAAACGAAGATTGCGAAAAAAACGAGCACTTCTACAGACTATCTTCCCTCAATATGATATCAAAGCGATGATTATATTAAATGATGGGGCAACTGGGATAAAACATCTTCCAGATTACTGCGTTGTATGGGTTACAAAACCTTATAACGCAAGTCATGTTTTAGAGTATCTGACAAAAAAAGATAAGCCAAAATTAAAACCTTTCGAGCGTCTGCATGACAAACGTCTTGGCTCAACAAATCGTTTGAAGATAGAAAATTTTAACTATTACGGTTCTCTCTCTTGGATATTTAAAAAATTACGTCGCGGTAAACATATAATGAATATGGGCTTCTTAGGCTCAATCACAGTTACTCGTTATGTTGATTTATATACGAAGATTTATATTGGTTATATGGATAAGGATGAATTTAAAAGAATGCTTCCAGATTTTGAGGGTGAAGTGAGTGAGAGAGTGATAGTTTCACTTGAAAAAGAGCATACAGACTATCTACTGCTTACTTATTTTATGCCGCATACTCGTAAAAATCTTGACAAGGTTTCAATTACAAATGGAAATATTAAAGTGGTCAAAAAAGATCCCTTTGGCATCTCAGTAACTGAGGTCGCACATATGGCAAAACAGATGAATGAGGGCGATATCCTTACTATCAAAAATATAGCTCTTATACAGAAGTTATTAGACAATCACAATTCACAAATCATAAAGGAAAAATAAAATGGGTAGAGCGTTTGAATATAGAAAAGCTTCAAAGATGAAACGATGGGGAAATATGTCAAAAGTATTTCCAAAATTAGGTAAAATAATCACAATGGCAGCCAAAGAGGGTGGTGGTGACCCTGATATGAATCCTAAACTTCGTACAGCAATTTTAAATGCAAAAGCGGAAAATATGCCAAAGGATAATATCGACGCAGCCATTAAGCGTGCCACAGCCAAAGACACCAAAGATATGCTCGAAGTCAATTTTGAAGGTAAGGCCCCTCATGGAGCACTTCTTTTTATAGAGACAGCGACAGATAATAACACCCGAACCGTTGCAAATGTCAAAAATATTATCAATAAAAATGGTGGAGAGATGCTAAACTCTGGCTCATTAGACTTTATGTTCTCAAGAAAAGCGATGTTTGAGTTTGACTTGACTGAAGAGATGGATATCGAAGAGCTAGAACTAGAACTCATTGATGCTGGACTTGAAGAGATTGAAGAAGAAGAGGGTCTTGTTCTTGTGACAGCGGATTATACAGACTTTGGAAATCTTAGCAAGGCTTTTGAAGATTTAAACATAGACCTCAAAAAAGCCACCCTAGAGCGCATAGCCAATACCCCAATACAACTCAGTGAAACTGACTTAAATGATGTGCATAAAATTATTGATAAATTAGAAGATGACGATGATGTACAAAAGGTTTATACAAATATAGGATAAAGGCCTTGCTATGAGTATCCATTTTAATAACGACATACAAGAGCGTTTTATACCTGTGGCGTACGAGGAGCTTTTGCAAGCTACTTTAAAACATTTTTCTTTTGAAAACCCAGATAAGTATGAGCGTTTAGCTTCGCTTTTGCGTTCATACTATCATGCACAGTTTCATCCATCACTCTTAGAGTTAAAAGCGCTCTATTTTCCTTTTAATCCTGATGCAGATACGCTAAGTACCCAAAAACTTACGCACGAAGAATATGAGGGTATCAAAAGTCAGTTAGTATCGAAAATTCGACCACTTTTAAATGATGCAAATTATGAAGAACTTACTCAAAAATCTCTCTCAAAAGCCTTAAATGAGACCTCTCCTTATGGTGTCGATGTCAGTGTAGATTTTGATGATTTTGAAGATATTGTGCTCTACTTTAGAGGTGAGGCAGAACGAAAGGATAAGCGAAGAACCTTAAGCTCTTTATATCTTAAAAAAGAGACCTTACATGTAAGGATTTATAGGCGACTCTTTTTACTGATAAAACCTAAAACTCTTGATGCAAGAGCAAAAGAGATTATGGCTCAAGAGGGTGGTGATTTTGACAAAATAAGAAAAAAACTCTCAAAAACTACGCCTGTGCTTGTTGATAGCCAGAGATGTGAGCGTATATATTTTAAACTTTTCAAAGATATTCCTCAAGCTGATTTGAATATGCTTTTTCCAAATACAAAAGTAAAAATTGCCATGCGCGATAAACTTAAAATTGGTGTCACAGGAGGAGGTGGAACCGCTGGCGGTGCTTTTACTCTTATCACAAAACTTAGCGCAGCAGTTGAGCCGATGTCTTTACTTATCGCTCTTGGTGGTTTTGTAGGGGTGCTCTGGCGACAGGTGAAAAATATTTTTATGCACCAAACACGCTATATGGCAGCCCTAGCTAAAAATCTTTACTTTTACAATCTTGATAATAATGCAGGTGTTTTAAGTTATATGATTGATTTAGCAGAAGCTGAAGAGAGCAAAGAAGCACTACTTTCGTATCTCTTTTTATCTGCAAGCAAAGAAGCGATAAGCCGAGAAACTTTAGATAAACAGATAGAAGATTTTATCTTAAAAACATATAAAATACCTATGAATTTTGAAGTGGATGATGGGATAGAAAAACTCTTAGAATTGGGCATAGTCAGCGAGAAAGAAGGACGCTTGCATGTAAGCAATATACAAGAGGCAAGTACCTTGGTACATGAAGCCTTAAAGCGTCTCTTATAATGCTACAAACACCGATATATATCTGCGAAGAGCAGCTTTTAGAAAACAATCTTAAAATCTTAGAACATGTACAGAAAAAATCAGGTGCTAAAATCATCTTAGCACTCAAAGGCTTTGCAATGTGGAGTACCTTTGACTTGGTGGGCAGATATCTTCAAGGTTGTACCGCAAGTGGACTGCATGAAGCACTCTTAGCGCGAGAGAAGATGGATAAAGAAGTCCACACCTATTCACCTGCTTTTAAAGAAGAGGAGATAGAACAGATAGCTAAAATATCAGATCATATCGTCTTCAACTCTCCTGCGCAGTTTCATAGATTTGCCTTACATGTAAAGCAGATAAATCCAAAAATATCTCTCTCCTTACGCCTCAATCCTGAATGCTCTTGCTCACCCGTAGAGCTGTATAACCCTTGTGGTCTGTATAGTCGCCTAGGGACAACACTAGCCAATTTTGATGAGAGCATTATTGGTGAGTTAGATGGTTTTAATTTTCATGCACTGTGTGAACAAGGTGTTGATGCCTTAGAAAATGTCTTAGAGGCTTTTGAAGAGAAGTTTGGCAGATATATAAAAGATATGAAATATATAAATTTTGGTGGAGGACATCATATCACGAAAAAAGGCTATGATGTTGAGCAACTGATTGAAGTGATACAAGAGTTTAAAAAACGCCACAATAACATAGAGGTCTATCTCGAACCAGGTGAAGCGGTAGCTTGGGAGTGTGGCTACCTTATTGCTTCTGTTTTAGATATCATAGATAATGGCATAAAAATCGCTATCTTAGATACTTCAGCAGAAGCACATATGCCCGATACTCTTGCAATGCCTTATCGAGCAGAGGTGAGAGGCGCAGCAGAAGCAGGGCAGAAAGCTTTTACATATAGGCTTGGTGGCAATACCTGTTTAGCAGGTGATATTATGGGTGATTACTCTTTTGAAAAGCCTCTTAAAATTGGTGATAAAATTATTTTTGAAGATCAGATTCACTATACTTTTGTGAAAAATAGCACTTTTAACGGTATAAAACTCCCCTCTCTAGCCATTTTGAAAAAAGATGGCTCCTTACATGTAAGCCATGAATTTGGCTATGAGGATTATAAAAACAGACTTTCTTAAGTAATAGGCCAGATATAATTACAAATCCAATGAGAAGAGAAGCTATAAGATACAAGGCGAAAGTCCGCAGGAGCTACTAGTAGCTTTTGCTATGCCCTTTGGGT
>CAMZLS010000040.1 GCA_947311765.1 uncultured Helicobacteraceae bacterium | reverse complement strand
TGGATTTATCGTTTGTTAAAGGAGAGGGACCTAAGTTTAGTGATCCGATTACTTGTGAAGCTGATATCGATAGACTTATCGGCGGAGATGAAGCTGCAAGTAAACTTAGTTATGTTTACGATACTATAAAGCTCATCAAGCAAGGTCTTGCGGAGGATAAGGCGCTTATCGGCTTTACAGGTGCGCCATGGACTCTTGCGACCTATATGATAGAAGGGCAAGGGACTAAAACTTACAATATCTGTAAAAAAATGATGTACTCAAACCCTGAACTTTTACATAAAATCTTAGCGAAAGTGACTGAGGTTGTGAAGCTTTATATGGAAAAACAGATCCAAGCTGGTATTGATGTAGTTCAGATATTTGACTCATGGGCAGCTGCAATTGAGCCTGGAAAATATGATGAATTTTCTTGGAAATATATGGTAGAAATCGCTGATTATTTGAAAGAGAAATATCCACATATTCCTATTATTATGTTTCCAAAGGGTATCCCTGCATTTTTAGATAAGGTTTATGGAAACTTTGATGTTTTTGGAGTGGATTGGTCAACGCCTATGGCTTTTGCAAAAGAGAAGCTAGGCGATAAGTATGTTCTTCAAGGAAATATGGAGCCATGTCGTCTCTATTCAAAAGAAGAGACTACGAAGTGTGTTGAAGTCATTCAAAAGACGATGCAAGGCAAACGACATATCTTTAATCTTGGACATGGAATCCTACCTGATGTTCCTGTTGAAAATGCGAAACATTTTATCAATGAGTGTCATAGAGTTAGTGGAAAATAACATCATTTTTGGACCCGTCATCTCACGCCGTTTTGGAACTTCACTGGGGATAGATTTATCCCCTGCTCAAAAACAGTGTAATTTTGACTGTCTCTACTGCGAACTAGCCCCTGCTCTTACGGTTAATACACAAGAGAAAAGCTTACATGTAAGTAGTATCATCCAAGCACTCAAAAAATCTCTTCAAGAGCACTCAAACATAGATGTAATTACAATCACAGCTAACGGAGAACCTACCCTTTACCCTTATCTTGATGCACTTATAGATGCCATAAAGGCCTTAAAGCTAGAGATAAAACTTCTTATCCTAACAAACAGTGCCACATTAAACGATACAAAAACTTATCAAACTCTTTTAAAGTTTGATCAAGTCAAACTCTCTCTTGATGCCATCTCAGAAGATATTTTCAAAAAAATCGACCGCCCACACAAAGAGATACAGATAGAAGATATTATCTACCATGTAAAACAATTTTCCCAAGAGTTTCAAGGAGAGCTTTTTATAGAGATACTCTTTGTAGCCGGTCTCAATGACACAAAAAAGGAGATTGCAAGACTCAACGAAGTGCTCTTACATGTAAGAGCAAATCGTATAGATATAGGCACAATAGACCGCCCTCCTGCCTATCCTGTAGAGGCATTAAGCTATGAGCAATTAATGGATATCTCTTTGATGTTTGTGCCTAGTTTACCAATTCATATCGCCTCAAGAAAAAAGATAAACACAAAAGCTTCACGCTACTGCGCAGAGGAGATTGTAAACACTCTAGATAAACGCCCACTCAGCGAAGATGATATAGAAATTTTATTTGATGCAAATACAAAAAAAACACTCCAAAAGCTTTTACATCAAAATAAAATCCTAAAAATAGACCGTTCGGGAGTAATTTTTTACATTCTTGAAGAAAATTTACATAGAAAACTCAAAAAAAGCGTAAAAGTGATTGACAATAAGTAAAAGCTAAAGTATAATTACGCCCTCTAAACATTCCGAATTAGCTCAGCGGTAGAGTAGGTGACTGTTAATCACTTGGTCGCTGGTTCGAATCCAGCATTCGGAGCCACTTTCAACTTAAACCCCACAAACTCGGACTTTAAACTACCTATTAACTTTTTCGGTGTCAAATTTGGTGTCAGTTGATGCTAAAAAAACAGTAACATTTAGACTTATGCAACAAGCTTTTGATTTGGTGCAATTTCTACTTTCCCTCATTCCCATCGCTCCGCGTGGGAATGCATACAGTTATAGTCATAACCCGACCCTTTTTCTCGATATTTCCGTTTATTCTTCTTTTGTCTAAATCGCCTTGAGTCTGCCTGTTGTGAGTTTATGAATCATATGGCTGATATAGGTCTGATAAGCCATCCCTTCGTGCAGTGCCATTGCTTTGAGTCTTTCGATATCGCTCTCTAATAGACGGATATTGATAGCTTTTCGTCTGGAGAGCTTTTCTATAGTGTTCGAAGCTGCTTTTTTTAATGATGTTTCTAGTTCTAAAAACTCTTTTTTATCAAGAGACTGATACTTTCCTGTTTCAAGATCTGCGATGATTTTTTCCTCTTGTGCTGATTCAATTGTCTGGTTCATAAGTTTACTCCTGTAAGTATTTTTTTGTCTGTTTGCGACTTGGATATATCGTTTTTAAGAAAAATGAGTCCCCATCTTTCACAAAAGGAACAACATAAGCATAATGAGCAATATCAATAATAAAGCAGTATTGACCCTCTCTGTTAGCGCTGGGGTATTTTACGATATCTAATAATTTATCGCTCCTTAAGCTAGTTATAACATCTTCAAAACAGATATTTCTCTCATTTTTTAGCAGAATATTCTTCTTTTCATTCCACCTAAAGATACTACTATCCATTGCGAAGCCTTTTTATGCTAATTGTATATCAATTGTATTTATTTGTCAAATTGTAGAAATTGTCCTCGTTCCCATCGCTCCGCGTGGGAATGCATACATAAACTAATTTTCCAGCGTAAAGTTAATTATTACCCTGAGATTTTTTATTAAGGGAATAGTTTGTATATATCTTTTCTATGGAGAAACCTAATAATATCTATCTTATTATTTTCATAACTAAAACCTAATCTATAATTAGCAATTTTTAATCTATAGTAACTATTAGAACCTTTGAGTTTTTTAATGTTTGGAGTGTTTTGGAGGTTTTGGTTTTCTTCAAATGTTTCAAGTAGTACCTGTAATCTTTTAGCTATTTTCTTGTTATTTAGTTTTTGAATGTCTTTTAAAAAACTTTTTTCATACTTAACAAGCATATATTAGACATTTTTTAATATATCAAAAATAGCATTTTTAGAAACATAATCTTCTTTATGACTATCTGCTACTAAGCTAGAGAACCTTTTATCTTCTAAGTCTTCAACAATTAACTCATAAAGATATTGTTTTATCTGTTCAGGAGATTTAAAATGTGAAGTTAATGTTTGTTCTATCTCTTTATTATCAATCTGTAGTGATAGCATTTATAATCCTTTAATTTATAAAGTATATTCTATAGCAAATAAAATATATTGTCAATTTTTAGTCCAAGAGTCTAAGCCTAAGAGTCAAGTTTAATGGCGTTAAGTTAAGCCAACAGCCCCTATATTACGAAATATCAGCCAACTAAAAAACAATCTTTTCAATCGTTCCCATCGCTCTGCGTGGGAATGCATACACAAACTAATTCTACAGCATAAAGTTAATTATTAATACCTGACCCCATATACCTAAGCTAACTTTAAAACGGGGGGGGTAAACTTATAGCAATAATTCACAAAATCAAGAAGGGTGACAATGTTTAAGAGTATGATAATTGTATCGGTGATGGCGGTTTTGGCATTGGCGGATTTGCCATTGGGTAAGACGGGACAGATTATTGAGTATCAAGCTGGAGATGACGGAACTTATAAGGTGGGACGAGAACGGAGTTATAGCGATAACGGCAATGGCACTATAAATGATGCCATGCTAAATCTAATGTGGCAAAATGACTACAGTGATAACAAAGGCTATGGCACTAATGGTACTGCGCCAAAGATTAACCATGCAGATGCCATAAGCTATTGCAGTGCTATTGACCTTGCAGGATATACCAACTGGCGACTTCCATCACGAAGAGAACTTCAAAGCTTAGTGGATTATTCTAAACCTTATCCTGGACCTGTGATTGCAGATGTTTTTGTTTCTACAACACAAACCGATGATTGGTATTGGACGGGTACTGATTTCTCAGCAGACACTACGGTTGCGTGGGGTGTCGATTTCGACTACGGCGTTGTCGGTGCGTACTTTAAGTCTTATTCGGATTATGTTCGTTGTGTCCGCGGGAATTGATTCTTTGAGAAAGGCACAATAAAATATGCGTTACGAGCATCTACCCATCTATAAAGCAGCATTAGAATTAGCAAGTTATCTTGAGCTTATTGTGCGAGGATTTGAGAAATATCATAAATACTCTATAGGAAGTGATTTAAGAACACATTCAAAACTTTTGCTTTTTAGTGTGCATAAGGCGAATCGCTATAAGGGTGAAAATATCAATATTTTACTAGAACGATGCGAAGAGCTAAAAATGTTATTACAACTTACAAAAGAGTTAGGCGCTTTTAAAAGCTTTAAGCAGTTTGAGCATAGCTCACGACTTGCAGTAAATGTTTGTGCTCAGGCACAAGGATGGGCTAAAGTGGCCGGAGCTACGCGGTGAAGTCTCTCGCGTGGGTGTGCCCTACTTACCCGGTGACCTTGCTACCTCTAAGGTATGTTTTTGTGCATAGTGTTGCTTTGCTCCGCAGTGCACTATCGAAATGCAAGGTTTATTTTGAGTCACAGCAGACACTACGGATGCGTGGAATGTCAATTTCAACAACGGCAATGTCAATGCGAACAATAAGTCTAATTCGAATTATGTTCGTTGTGTCCGCGGATAAGAAACTATGCAAAATATAGAATTTCAAGAACTTTATGAGGCTTACATCTCTTGTCGAAAAAGAAAGCGCAATACTTTAAATGCACTCTCTTTTGAGCAAGATCTTATAGATAATCTTTGGGATTTACATACGCAGCTCAATACTAGAAATTACACTCCTTCTCGGAGCATCGCATTTTTAGCCTATGACCCTAAAATGCGAGAAATCTTTGCAGCAGATTTTAAAGACCGTGTTGTGCATCATTGGCTTATACCTAGACTAGAGGAATATTATGAACCGCGTTTTATTTATGATGTTTACTCAAATCGCAAAGGTAAGGGAATTCACTCCGCATTAAAACGTACACAAGTTTTTATGCGCTCAGTAGGTAAAAAAGGCTACTACTTACAGTGTGATATAAAAAATTTCTTTTATAGTATTGATAAAACCTTACTTTTAAAACGTTTATATATAGATATGCAAAAATACCAAGTGCCTTCACGAGAGTATCTTTTTTGGCTTTCAAATCGTATTATTACACATAACGTAAGAGATGATGTACATATTAAAGGTAAAAAAATACATTTTAAAAATCTACCTGAACACAAAAGTCTCCTAAAACTTCCAAATCATCTAGGACTTCCTATAGGCAATCTAAGCAGTCAGTTTTTTGCAAATGTTTATATGAACGCATTTGATAATTTTGTAAAACGAGAACTAAAAATAAAACACTATCTGCGTTATGTGGATGATTTTGTTCTTTTTCATGAAAGCCGTGATTTTTTAGAAGAGACCTATGAAAAAATGACTCAATTTTTAAAAAATGAACTCTCCTTAACACTTAAAGAAGCAAAATTAAAAACTCTTGGTGAAGGTCTTGATTTTTTGGGATATGTTACACGCCCACACTATGCGCTTGTTCGTAAAAGAGTGGTTAATAACTACAGATACAAAAAATCTGATTTTTTAACAAGATTTGAAAAATCACAAGCAAAAATGCCTCTTGAAGAGATAAAAGCTTTTTTATCTGTCCAAGCGTCATTTAAAGGTCACTGCATTCACGCAAATAGCTATAAGCTAATGCGAAGTGTAGGCTTTATAGATGAGACGCAAACTATACAAAATATTCAAAGGGGAATCTGGTGAAAACACTTTTTTTAATCTTACTTTTCGGGGCACTGCTTCAGGCAAGTTATACAAAGACAAATGGCATCGTAAGTGATAGCCAAACAGGATTAATGTGGCAAGATGATTATGATAACGATACTACGAGCACAGGAGATACCGTTCCTGATATGAACTGGACAGAGGCTATTGGCTATTGTAATGATTTAACAGACTTAGGATATGACGATTGGCGACTACCAAATGTTAATGAATTAGTCTCAATTACTGATGACGCCAATTATGCTCCTGCTATTAATAGTGTATTTGAACATACTGCAAACGATTGGTATTGGAGTGCCACTACTTATGCAGCAGTCACTACGGTTGCGTGGTTTGTCTATTTCGACTACGGCCCTGTCTGTGCGGGCTATAAGTCTGCTTCGCGTTATGTTCGTTGTGTCCGCGGGTCTATTGCCTCTTTGAATACTCCCCTTGTTCCAGTCTTGATGTATTTATTGGATTAGTTTGGGGTGTAGCAGTAAGCGGAAAGGTTATCACAAACTCAATAGCAGACTTTTTACATGTAAGCGTATGGGGAACACTAATAAACGGAACCGATAGCTTCTCCTCGTTCCCATCGCTCCGCGTGGAAATGCATATATAAACTAATTCTACAGCGTAAGTTAATTATAAATACCTCGTATGATTTTCTTTGGGAGCTTCGTTGTTTATGCGTCGTAAAGAGGTGGCATAAGCTCAATAATGTGTTATAATCGCATGAAAAAATGAGTTTTGATGCGATTGTATATTTTACTTTTTATCCTTACATGTAAGCTTTTTTCTGCAACACTCTATCTCAATATTTCAGCAAACCCCTCCCGTCTCAACCCTATTTTAGCTACTGACTCTGGAAGTTCGCAAATCGCGGATTTTATCTTTAGTTCATTAGTAAAATATGATGAAAATGCTACAAATATTATCGGTGATTTAGCTGAAGATTTCTATTTTGAAAACAGTACAACGCTTATCTTTCATCTTAAAAAAAATGTGAAGTGGCACGATGGTGAAGCATTTAGCGCAAAAGATGTTGCCTTTACTTTTAAACTTATCAATGATGACTCTGTAGTTTCTCCTTATACTTCCACCTTTCGTATGGTGAAAAATGTTGAAGTTCTTGATGATTATACGCTCAAAGTTACCTATAAAGAGCCTTATTTTAAAGCTTTGGAGACATGGATGATGGGGATTTTACCCTATCATCTGCTCAAAGATGAGAAAAATATTATGAGCGCGGCTTTCAATACAGCGCCCATAGGAACTGGACCCTATAGGCTCACACGATTGGAGTACTCTAAAGGGATTAAGCTGACTGCTTTTAAGGACTATTTTGACGGAGAGCCAAAGATAAAGACGCTCTCCTTTCATGTTGTTTCAGATCCTATGACACGTTTTTTAATGCTCAAATCAGGCGAACTTGATGTGGGCTCACTCGAAGCGATGCAGTATGAGAGACAGGTTGATAAAAGTTTTTTTAAGCGTTTTCAAGCGATAGAGCAGATTTCTCACTCTTATACCTACTTAGGATTTAATCTACGTCTTAAAAAATTTCAAGATCCTCGTGTGCGACGCGCCCTCTCTTTGGCGATAGATAGACAGGAGTTAGTAAATATTTTGTTTTTAAAACATGGACAAGTCTGCCATGGACCTTTCTTGCCAGGAGGTGCCTCTTTTAATGCAGATGTAAAATCCCCAAAACAAGATATACAAAAAGCAAAAGCACTTTTAAAAGAGGTAGGATATGATGCAAAAAATCCTTTTCGCTTTGAAATTGTCACCTCAAATTCAAGCTCAATTCGCCCCTATGCGGTGCAGATTTTACAGCAACAACTCTCTAAAATTGGGGTCGAGGTAAGTATACGGATTATGGAGTGGCAGGCCTTTTTAAATATGGTAGTTTTTCCAAGAAAATTTGAGACAGTTTTGCTCGGTTGGTCACTCTCACTCTCACCAGACCCTTACCTTTTGTGGCACTCTGACAACGATAAAGCTGGGGCTTTTAATTTTGTTGGCTATCATAATGATAGAGTTGATACTCTTATCGAGACAATGCAAAAAACCATCGAACGAGATAAACTCGGAAAAATCCAACAAGAGATTTTCAAAGAGATAGTCCAAGATGACCCCTATCTTTTTTTATACATTCCAAACTCCATTACCGTTGTGGATAAAAATATAAAAAACATAAAACCAACTATCAATGGCATCTGGTATAATCAGATAGAGTGGGAGAAGATACAGTGACAATACTTTTTGATTTAGATGGTACGCTTATAGATTCAACAGAGGCGATTTTAGAGAGTTTTCATAACTCCTATAAACATTACAATGTTGCCTCACCTGACGATGAAGCTATTAAAGCACTGATTGGACATCCTTTGGATGTAATGTATAGAGAACTAGGCGTTTCGCAGGAGCTTGTTTGGGATTATGTGCAGACATATAAAGAGCATTACCGACGCATCTCAAGAGAGAAGACTTTTATGCTCCCTCGCGCGGTAGAGGCGATAGAGTTAGCTTCACAGCATTTTCAGCTTGGTATCGTCACAACAAAAACAGGACGCTACTCACAGGAGCTTCTTGAACATTTCAATCTAATGCAGTATTTTAAAGTCTTGATTGGTCGTGAGCATGTGCAAAATCCAAAACCACACGCAGAACCCATTTTAAAAGCGATGCAGATCCTTACATGTAAGCGTGAAGAGTGCTGGATGATAGGCGATACTCGCCTTGATTTAGGCTCTGCAAATAATGCAGGTATTAAAAGCATCGGGGTCTTAAGTGGTTATGGCAATCGTGAGCAATTGCTAACAATGTGTGATATTGTAAAAAATGATATTTATGAAGCAGTAGAATATTTGTTGAAAAGTGAGACAAAACAACACTATTAGATAGCTTTTTCACGCTATTTCTTTGAAGAAAGCTTCATTTAAGAGCAACTTACCTACAATATCTGAACTTAAAATTATTTCAATTTTAACTGAGGAGAATTTATGCTTGAAATCAGATGGCACTCTCGTGCTGGTCAAGGCGCGGTAACAGGCGCAAAAGGTTTGGCAGACGTTGTTTCGACAACAGGAAAAGAGGTTCAAGCTTTTGCTTTTTATGGATCGGCAAAACGTGGTGCAGCTATGACAGCTTACAATCGTGTAGATGATAAGCCTATTATGAATCATGAAAAATTTATGCATCCAGATTTTGTTTTTGTCATTGACCCTGCTTTGGTTTATACAGCTGATATAACAGCTTATGATAAACCAGAAACAGTATATATTATCACTACGCATTTGAGCAGTGACGAGTTAGTAGCCTCACAGCCAAAACTTGAAGGCAAAAAACTTTATACGGTAGATTGCATAAAGATTGCGCAAGAGACTATCGGTCGTGCAATACCAAATACACCTATGCTAGGCGCTTTTATGAAAATCTCTAATATGTATGACATCGAGTTTTTTAAAGAGAATATGCAACGCGTTTTAGGAAAGCTTCCACAAAAGATTATCGATGCAAATATGCAGGCAATTCAGCGCGCATATGACGAAGTAAAATAAGGAGATATGATGCTAAACAAAGGATGGGATGAATTTGAAATCGGAGCGATGCTTCGTTCATTTGATGGACCAACTTCAAATATTGCAACAACCTTGCAAGAAGATAGACCATATTCACAATCAAACTCTTTTACGGCTTCTGTAGCGGATTGGCGTATTGAAAAACCAGTATTTAACAAAGATTACTGTATTGATTGTCAATTTTGTTGGATTTATTGCCCAGATATGTCAATAATTTCTCGTGATAAGAAGATGATTGGCGTAGATATGGATCACTGTAAGGGATGTGGTATCTGCGTTGAGGTCTGTCCTACAAACCCAAAATCACTTCTAATGTTTCAAGAAAAAGAAGATGAAGATACAGTATTGGCCGCATGGCCTGAAAAAGAGGATAAGGAGAAATAATGGCATTTGATAAAATGGAACTGCGTGATATTGAAGTTTGGGATGGTAACTTTGCTGCGGCGCAAGCTTTGCGTCAAGCACAAGTAGATGTTGTTGCCGCTTATCCTATTACACCATCAACACCTATTGTTGAGGGATATGCGAAGTTTAAAGCAGATGGTTATGTAGAGGGCGAATTTGTAATGGTTGAGTCAGAACATGCTGCAATGTCAGGATGTATAGGCGCTGCTGCTGCTGGTGGTCGTGTTGCTACTGCAACATCTTCTCAAGGTCTTGCTCTTATGGTGGAGACACTGTACCAAGCATCTGGTATGCGTTTACCAATTGTACTTAACATTGTAAATCGTGCACTTGCTGCACCGCTCAATGTAAATGGTGATCACTCAGATATGTACCTATGTCGTGATAGCGGCTGGATTCAACTTAATGCTTTTAATGCACAAGAGGCGTATGATCTTAACTTTGTCGCTTTTAAAGTATCAGAAGATCATGATATTCGTCTTCCAGCTATTGTTAATCAAGATGGTTTTTTGACTTCGCATACAGCTGAGGGTGTAAAAACTTTAAGCGATGATGATGCCTATGGATTTGTTGGTGATTATAAACCGATGAATGATATGTTAGATCTTGACCACCCAGTTACACATGGTGTTCAAACAGAAGAAGATTGGCACTTTGAACATAAAGCTCGCCAGCATAATGACTTGATGGTAAAAGTTCTTCCAAAAATTGAAGAAGCTTTTGCTGATTTTGAAAATTTAAGTGGGCGCAAATACAATCTTGTAGAAAAATACGATATGGATGACGCTGATGTAGTTGTTGTCTGTATGGGTTCATCAGTAGAGACTGCTCGTGAAGTAGCACTTGAGATGCGCGAAAAAGGTATCAAAGCGGGCGTTCTTGGACTACGCGTTGTGCGTCCATTCCCATTTATGGAGATTGCCGAAGCACTTAAAGATGTGAAAGCTATCGCTGCACTTGACCGCTCTTCTCCAAATGGAGCTGCGGGTATGTTATTTAACGAGATTGCTGGGGCACTTATTAATATTGACACAAAAGCACTGCTTTCTGGTTATGTTTATGGTCTTGGTGGCCGTGACTTAACGAAAGCACATTTAACTGATCTATTTACTGAGCTTCAAGCAAATGTAGATGCAGGAAAATTAACAACAAAACAACAACAGTTTATCGGTGTTCGTGGACCGAAACTGTCATTTTTATAGGAGAAGATGATGAGCGAAATTAAAAAAATTAAAAACTTAAAAGAGTTCTCAACATCTGCGGATCGTTTTGAGGGTGCGAACCTTTTATGCCCAGGGTGTGCACACTCTATCATCGTTCGTGAAATTTTAAATGCAACAAATGATGATTTGATCCTTTCATCTTCAACAGGGTGTCTTGAGGTATGTACTGCGGTATATCCTTATACATCTTGGGATGCTTCATGGATTCATATCGGTTTTGAAAACAGCTCAACTGCTATTGCAGGTGCTGAAGCGATGCACAAAGCTCTCAAAGCAAAAGGTCGCCTCAAGCAAGACCGTGATCCTAAGTTTGTTGCCTTTGGTGGTGACGGTGCCTCTTATGATATCGGTTTTCAGTGGATAAGTGGCTGTTTTGAGCGTGGTCATGATATGATGTATGTTGTTTTAGATAATGAAGTCTATGCAAATACTGGTGGACAGCGTTCAAGCTCAACGCCTATCGGCTCATCTGCAACAACATCACCTGCTGGTCGTGTCAGTTATGGTGAGAAGATGAATAAAAAAGATATGCTCTCTATCATGGCAGCACATGGCTCTCCATATGTAGCACAAGTGGCTCCAAATAAATGGAAAAACATGATTAAAGCAGTCCAGCAAGGGCTAAACATTGAGGGTCCAACTTTCATCAATGCGATGTCAGCATGTACAACTGAGTGGAAATTTGATCCTGCAGATACAGTAGCTATCTCTGATTTGGCAACTGACTCTTTAGTATTTCCACTCTATGAGATTATTGACGGAAAAGAGCTAAACATCACTTATCGTCCTAAAAATATCGTTCCAGTTGAAGAGTACCTTGCAGCGCAAGGACGCTTTAAACACCTTTTTAAAGATCAGTATAAGTATCTTATTAAAGAGTGGCAAGAGCGTGTTGATAGCAACTGGGAGTATCTCCAACGCCGCGAAGAAGCTCGCGTCTAAAAGACTTAGCTTTACGCGACCTTGCACCAAACTCCGAAACGGCAGGCAATTAGCCTTGCCTTATTCGGAGTTTGGTACAGTCTCACGCAAATCTAAGGCTTTTAGGTTTGCTTGAGCTTGCTGCAACCTTCATACAAAAAGGATATTTATGCATACGATATCTACGACTGAAATACAAGAAAATTCTTTACGACTTCAAGAAGCGCTTCGTGATGATATACTGATAACGAAAAGAGATAAGCCTTTTGTTGTGGTGATGGATTATGAAAAGTATTTGAGATTAGCCAATAATGATGAGTGGCAGTATTGGAGTGATAGCGAGATAGATAATTTTGGTAAGATTGCTATTGGACTTTCAAAGCATGATTATGATGACGAAGATGAGGATTATTCTCAATGGTAGGGGGTATATATTTTATAAATATGCCCTATTCTGATTTTAAAAAATCAAAAGCAAGACCTGTTTTAGTTTATAAAATGATAGATAAAAGTGATTTATTGATACTTCCCCTTACTTCTAATTTACAAAGAGATGGAATAAATATAACAAATAGTGACCTAGAAGATGGCTCATTAAAAAAAGAGTCAATAGTTATCGTGCCAAAGCTTACTGCAATTGATTCTAGCCTCATTATTAGCTCAAAATTTATAGCCACACTAAAACAAGAGAGCTTTCAAAGAGTACATGTTGAGTTGTGCAAAAGATTGGGATGTTAAATATGTACTTTATGAGCATAGACGCAGGAACTGGCTCTGTTCGGGCTGTGATTTTTGATACTTTAGGCAATCAGGTAGCTATTGGGCAGCGCGAATGGATGCATGTGAGTGAAGAGGGTGTGGCGAACTCTATGGGCTTTGATTATGAAAAAAATTGGGCTTTGAGTGTTACATGTATCAAAGAGGCTATCTTTAAGGCGGGGATAGAATCAAGTGAAATTGTGGCAGTTACGGCAAGCAGTATGCGTGAGGGGATAGTGCTTTATGACAGAGATGGCAAGGAGCTTTTTGCGCTTGCCAATGTTGATGCACGGGCTATGAAAGAGGTAGCAGATGTTAATCGTGACATGCCCGAACTAGAAAAAGAGTTTTATGATATTAGCGGTCAAACTTTTGCTTTGGGCGCTCTACCTAGATTGATGTGGGTGCAGCGAAATAGGCCACATATCTATGAAAAAGTGGCTTTTATCAATATGATTAGTGACTGGGTTTTAACAAGACTTAGCGGTATAATAGCCGCAGAGCCATCCAACGCAGGAACAAGCGGAGTCTTCTCCTTGGAAAAACGGCAGTTTGAGCCGTTAATGGCAAAAAAACTTGGTCTTAAAGATGATATATTCCCCGAAGTTGTCGAGAGTGGGACTGCGATAGGTCAAGTAAGCCAAAAAGCTTCCGATGAGACAGGCTTACATGTAAGGACAAAAGTCATTATGGGTGGTGGAGATGTGCAGCTAGGAAGTGCAGGTCTAGGCGTGGTTGAAGCAGGGCAGTGTGCTATCTTGGGCGGAACATTTTGGCAGCAGATAGTCAATATCGAAGGTGCAAAAGTGGATCCGAACATGAATATCAGAGTCAATCCTCATGTCGTAAAAGGACTCTCTCAAGCCGAAGGCATAACTTTTTTTTCAGGTATGGCAATGCGCTGGTTTCGAGATACTTTTTGCGAGATGGAGAAATTAGAAGCTTCCAAGCGAGGCATAGACCCTTACGCATATCTCGAAGAGTTAGCACGAAGCGTACCGCTAGGCTCTTACGGGATTATGCCGATATTTTCAGATGTGATGAAGTACTCCAAATGGTATCACGCTGCCCCATCTTTTATAAATCTCTCGTTAGAGACAACATCAAAAGCCGCGATGTTTCGCTCCCTAGAAGAAAATGCTGCCATAGTCTCCATGCTTAATCTAAACGCCATCTTAGACTTTACAAAAACACAGACAGATACTATCACTTTTGCAGGAGGTGCATCTAAGGGAGCTCTCTGGAGTCAGATACTCAGTGATGTTACATGTAAGCGTATAAGGATTCCAAAAGTTACAGAAGCAACTGCACTCGGTGGTGCTTTTGTGGCAGGTGTAGGTGTAGGTGAGTACAGCTCTATCAGCGAAGCCGCACAAAATCTTGTACAGTGGGATAAAACCTATGAACCAAACCGAGATAATTATACAAAATATCAAGAGATAGCCCAGCAGTGGCAAGAAGTTTACAGTGCACAGTTAGAGTTGGTAAATCGAAATTTAACCTCCTCAATGTGGAAGGCACCAGGCTTATAAAAGAGAGCTTAAAAAGCCTCTCCAATGATTAAAAGGTTTTCACTAAACTTATCAGCGGTGTGAACTTCATAATTTGATTTGTAGTGTTTGTAGTGTTTTGAGTTTTTATGCCCATCGAGTGCATTTTCATTTTCCCATGCCTCTATAACGATAAACTTTGTAGGTTCACTCTCTATCTGGTAGATATTGTATTTGAGACATCCCTCTTCCGCTCGTGAAGCACTTACCATGCTTTCGAGTAAGTTTTTAAGTTGTGTGATGTGGTCTTCTTTCGCGATGAAAGTTACTTTTTTTGTTATGTTCATTTTATTTTCCTTTTTTGAGTTTATTTTGCTCCAATTCCCAATACTCCATCTCAAAAAGTTCTGAAGGTTTAAGGCTCGTCCAGCGATGCATAGCTTCTGCTTGAAGCATAGCTTTTATAGTGTGTGTTACGATATCACTCATAATCTCTGCCTCTTTATCATCTTTGGCAAATATAAGAGCGCCAAGACCTCTGATAAATCCATATCGAGGCGCGATATCGAGTCTTTGATGCTGTGATGAAGCGTGGGTGACATAGTAGTCTTGATAGGCTTTAGTAAAGTTAAAAAGTCCCTCTAAAATATCCTCATCAAAGATAGCCGCAAAAGGTTTGATGCGGATAACATGCTCAGGAGTCAAGCCACCACTATGGAGAATACGCTCAAGTTCGCTATGTTGCGAAAGAGTACAGGCCTCAGCACTTGTGATTAGCCTTATTTGAATATCACAGCCTCGCAAAGAGGAGATCTTTTTTTGCAAGGTTTCAAGCATAAATGGGTCTGCCTCTTTCGCCTTACATGTAAGCTCTAAAGTGGCATGTTTTTGGAGATATTCTTCCGCTTTGCTCACGATAGCAATCATCTTATCATAGGTTACTTTGGCATCATTGTCAAAGGTAAAAACGCCATGATTCATCAAGATAATGCCATCAAGTTTATTCCAATCAATATCTTTTGTCTGCTCATAAACACTCTTAGCCAGAATAAATCCAGGCATTATATAGTCAATGATAAGCATATTTTCACCATAAAGTTTGGCTATACGCTCTTTGCCATCAGGAGTATTTGAGATAGTAACCACAGCGTCAGCATGGGTGTGATCGACAAAATCAAAAGGGATAATAGCATGTAAAATAGCCTCGATAGAGGGGTTTGGAGCCTCGGGGTTTTTTAGAGCTTCACGCTGTTCGGCAACCATTTGTGTATCACTAAGATGTTCTCGCGTGGCCATTTCGATAAGTACATCTAAATCAACGGGAGAAAACCCTGCCTCTTCTATAGTATCAAGGTTCCAGCCACTTCCCTTTACATGTAAGACATTATCTATCTTCACAGAAGTATTACCCCCACCATGAAGCACAAGGTCTGCTTCTCGTCCTAAAAGTTGCGAGGTATAAACACGCATCGCTAGGGGAGTTGATAGAGTAGAAGCGTATGTTTCATCAAAATTATTTTTCATTTAGACCCTTTTTGTTTGCAGAAGTTTAACATTTATAAGCTAAGTTTATTTTCACATTGACAGGGACTAAAGTCCCTATAAGCCCCTAAAGTTAAAAAGCTTGCTTTTCAGACAGTTGATTTATGCTAATATTACACTAATTATTACAAGGATTATATATGCCATTATTAGACAGTTTTACAGTAGATCACACGATTATGCCAGCGCCAGCTGTGCGAAAAGCAAAAGGGATGAGTAGCAAAAGCGGTGATGAGATTACTGTGTATGATTTACGTTTTTACAAGCCAAATGTTGATTTAATGAGTGGACGAGGGATTCATACGCTAGAGCACCTTTTTGCAGGTTTTATTCGTGAGCACCTCAATGGAAAAAAAGTTGAAATTATTGATGTTTCTCCTATGGGGTGCCGTACAGGTTTTTACATGAGTGTTTTAGGCAGTCCTAGCGAGAAAAAGGTGGCTAAGGCGTGGAAAAAAGCTATGCAAGATGTCTTAAAAGTTAAAAGCAAAAAAGATATTCCAGAGCTCAATATCTATCAATGTGGTACTTACAAAATGCACTCACTCAAAGATGCGAAAAAAATTGCGTCAGATATTTTAAGCCAAAAGATTGGTGTTATGAGCAATGAAGAGCTCAAGCTTGATCTGAAAAAACTTGGACAAGCCTAATGCTACTGCTTATTCCTCTTGATAGCGATGAGAGAGAAAAGGCAAGCTTAGTTCCTCTTGATAATGCCAAAAAATGGGTTTTGCTTGATGTCTCTGAGGGGAAGATAGCAAAAATTGATTTCTATGATACTCGTGAAGAGATTAGTGAATGGGTAGAAGCAGTTGTTGTTATCAACGACCATGAGTATGTCTGGCCTTTTCAAGAGCAGCAGATTATGGTTTTAGTGGCGCATACGCAAAGAAGTATAGATGATATTGTTGAAGCTTTTTTATTTAAAGAACTTCACGATTTAGCGTACTAGATATGAAACAATTTTTAGAACTTTTTTCTCCACAGCCTGCTAATAGTTATCTTTTAGTAACAACGCATCTTGATGATTTAGCCCTCGCTTTGGCAGATAAACTTAAAGCCTATGAGGGAAGCTTACATGTAAGCCTCTATCCAGGCAATCACCAAGAGCTTTATCGAGACAATACGAAGCTCTTACATGTAAAAGATTTTAAGACTCCTTTTCGTGCTTTGCCTCGCTCTTTTGATGCGGTAATATTTCAAGATTTTTATCATCTACATGAGCATAAAGAGCATATTGTTAAACTTGCTTATAACGCTTTGGCAAATACCGCTGATATAGTGATACTGCAAGAGAGAGGTAAGATGAATGTTGAGTCAATGCTAGAGATGTTAGAAAATGCAGAGTTTAGAGCTGGGAATAGGATAGATGTTTTACAAGGTTATGATTTGGTGATGGCGAAGAAGATGCATATGTGGGGTGCGGGGTTGTAGTTGAGCCAAGTTTTTACAAAAGGACACTAATGATTGATTCTGTAAAAAGCGAAGATGGCTCGTTTACTGCGTATAGTAGCGAATACGGGGAACATTATCACTCAACTCGTGATGGCGCGCTCAATGAATCACTGCATAAACATGTTATTCCAGCACTCTCGCATGTAAG
>CAMZLS010000039.1 GCA_947311765.1 uncultured Helicobacteraceae bacterium | reverse complement strand
ATGCTTTTGAAGCAGATTGGTTTGATCCATTTTTTGAGTTTAGATTTCCTCTTTATGGAATGGCAACAGTTGAAAACTTTCATCTTGAGCTACGCGCTGCTATTGAGCCGTGGCATGTTCTTGGTGAGGAGAGCAGTTCATCAGGAACGTCTCGTTATGTGGACTCTTCACTAGAGCGTGTTCAAGTTAAAGTCAGTAACTTTGTGCCTGAGCGTTATGTGCTTACATGTAACTCTGTTGTTATACCGCTAAGCCCCACTGGAATTGAGGGTGAATTTGTTGCTGGTGTCAAATATAAAGCGTGGCAACCTTGGTCAGCACTTCATCCAACAATCGGCGTAGATACGCCTCTTGTTTTTGATGTAGTTGATAAATGGAATCAACGCTCTATTGGTGGAATGACTTACTATATCTCTCATCCTGGTGGAAGAACTTATGACTCTTTTCCTATTAATAGCTATGAGGCAGAGTCACGCCGCATTAGCCGTTTTTGGGACTTCAACCATACGCAAGGCGAGATAGAGCATGTCTCAGCAGCTTCAATTAAGCAAAATATGATAGAGACAAATGGTGCTAAACGCGCAGTTATCACAAAAGACAAAAGTAAAAAACGCTTCTATTTTCAAGAAGTTTCACAAAGCCTAGAGTATCCAAATACACTTGACTTACGTCGCAAGTGGGCAAAGCAGTAGATGGCAATATTTGATAGCTACTCTCTGGGCTCATCTTTTGATGAAGTCTTCGATGAACAAGGACACACAAGAGATTGTTGGAAAGAGATTTTAAGTGATATCGAGCTCTCAGGTCTTGATAAACTTCAAGAAAAACAAGAAGAGATAGAGTGGCATCTAGAAGATAATGGCGTCACCTACAACACTTATGACAATAATGACGCACAATCAAATCGTTCTTGGAAATTAGATCCTATTCCTTTTGTAATCGCCTCAAGCGAGTGGGAAAATATTCGCAAAGGTTTACAGCAAAGAGCAAAACTTTTTAATCTTATCTTAAAAGACCTCTATTCAGAGCAGAAACTTATCAAAGATAATATTATTCCTGCTGAAGTCATTTTCGGACACAAAGGTTTTGCAACAGAAGTGTATAATTTTGGATACAAAGAAAATTTTAATCTCCACTTTTACGCCACAGATATCGCCCGTGGACCTGATGGGAAAATGTGGGTTATTAAAGATAAGACTCAAGCACCTTCGGGTTTAGGTTACGCTATAGAAAACAGATTAACAATGAACGTTATCGTAAAAGAACTCTACCCCAACATAGAGACAAAAAAACTCTCTTCTTTTATAGAAGATGCAAAAAATGCACTTATAGAGTTGGCAGATGGTGATATTTCTAGCGCTGCCTTACTTACGCCTGGTCCGCATAATGAGACTTACTTTGAACACGCTTATTTGAGCTCTTTTTTAGAGATAAACATGGTTCGTGGTGAGGATTTGCTCAGTAAAAATGGTGCTCTTTGGCTCAAAAGCTTAAGTGGACTAAAAAAAATCACCACGCTCTTGCGTCGAGTTGATGATAGATATTGCGACCCTTTAGAGCTTAAAAACAGCTCTCAACTAGGTGTTGCTGGTCTTGTGGAGTCCATGAGACAAGATAATCTTAATATGGTAAATCCTATAGGAAGTGCTCTTTTAGAAAATGTTGGACTTATCCCTTTTATGGAGAAAATATCACAATATTTTTTAAAAGAGAAGCTCATTCTCCCGCAAATAGCAACATGGTGGTGTGGACAGCAAAAAGAATTAGATTTTGTGCTTAAAAATCTAAACAATCTTATCATCAAAAAAATCGATAAAACAGATGAGGTGCAAGTCTATTTTATAAAAAGTATGTCTCAAGAGGAGCGTGAAAATTTACGCAAACTCCTTATACAACACCCTAATCAATATGTTGCCCAAGAAGATGTAGAGTTTTCCACTGCACCCTATTATGCCAACAAAAATGTTGAGCCAAGAAATGCAGTCATAAGAACATTTTGCATAAAAAAAGGGGATAACTACAGTGTTATGAATGGAGGACTAGTTCGAGTCTCTAATACAAAAGATACACTTTTGGTCTCATCACGAGGTGGAGGCAGCTCTAAGGATTTATGGATCTTAGGCAAAGATGAGACTGATGCAAACCCTATAAATTTTTTAAAATGCACACAGTATCTTGAAACCTCCATAGATGAAATTCCAACACAAAAAGCTGAAAATCTTTTTTGGCTAGGGAGGTATTTAGAACGCTCTATCTCTACAACACGGCTTATCTTACATGTAATCAAAAAGATAACGAATTTTTATCGTTATGAAGTTGTTACATCTAAAGAGTCACAAATCATTATTGAGCGAGCACTTACGCATATGACAATGACTTATCCAGGGTTTTTAGATGCTGAAAACAGAGAAAATCTTAGTATATTTCCTATGCAAGAGATATCTTCTGTTGTTAAAGATCTTAATCGTTCCGGATCGCTCGCTTTTACAATTTCTATGCTTTCGGTAACCAATGTAAATCTTAAAGATTTACTTACCTTTGAATCCAGTAAACTCTTTGAAAAAATGCAAAAAGAGTGGTATATCTTTATTAATCGACCCAACGACCATACCCTCAAAGTTGCAAGTGAGCTTGACAATCTACTTATCTATCTTATGGCTTATAAAGAGCTAGTTAATGAGAGTGTTTTTAAAGAGCAGGGTTTGATTTTGTTTGATGTGGGATGCAAAATAGAAAATGCCCTCTTGCTTATCTCAAAAGCGCGTTCTATGCTCTGTTTAAAGCTTGATAAATCGATCGGGCATGATGTCTTAGAGGGCATGCTCAACTCTATGGGAAGTTTTAATGCTTATAGGGCTCACTACAAAAGCTCTTTGACCTTAGAATATGTTGTAGATTTTTTAATTTTAAATTCACAGTTTCCAAAATCACTGACTTATATGACGCAAGCACTTTTAGAAGAGTTCACTACACTTCCAAAGGCGAAAGAGTATCTCAATACCTATGAGGAGCCTATCACTAAAGCACTTAAACTTTTAGAATCTCATAGCACGGATTTTCTTCTACAAAGCAGTGATAATGAAGGCGTTTACACAAACCTAGACAATCTACTTGAAGATCTCTCTGATCTTTATCTTGAGTGTTCAAATGAATTTTCAAATACCTATTTTTCACACTATGATGAGTAAACATGATCTATAATATCTACCATAAAACAGAGTTTAATTACCAAAGTTTCGTCTCTTTTAGTCATAATATTGCAAGGCTTAAGCCAAAAGAGAGTGAGTATCAAAAGCTTCTTGAATTCTCTTTAGAGATAACACCAAGCGTCTATGAATCTCACGATTTTATAGATATCTTTGGCAACTCAAATACCCACATGCTTATCCGTGAACCTCATCAATCCTTAAGCGTTATTGGAAAATCAAAGGTAGAGATTTTTCCTCATCTTATTGATGGACATATTGAATATATTAAATCCAACAGTATCACCTATGCTCAAGCTCTCCAACGATTAGGAAACTTTCAAATTAGCGACCTGCAAGCAAAGCAGTTTCTTTTTGATTCACAACTAATACCGAGCAATGTATTAGGTGTTGGAGAGTATGCACGAGAATCTTTTGCTGACAATCGTGATCTTTTTGAGGCAAGCCATGAATTTATGCAAAGAATTTTTAATGATTTTGAATTTCTTTCAGGATTTAGCGATATCACCACTCCTGTAGCAGAGATTTTTGAGGCGAAAAAAGGGGTGTGTCAAGATTTTGCACAGTTTGCCATCTCTGCACTACGCACCATAGGACTCCCTGCAAAATATATGAGTGGCTACATAGAAACTCTACCACCAGAGGGAGAAGAGAAACTTTTTGGAGTCGATGCTTCTCACGCTTGGTTTGCAGTATATATACCCAATGCTGGCTGGGTTGAGTTTGATCCAACAAATAACCTTATCCCAAGAGAACAGCATATTTTATTAGGATCGGGACGAGATTACCATGACATATCACCTCTTAAAGGTGTCGTAATGAGCAGTGGAAATAGCCAACTTTCTGTAATGGTTGATGTACGCAGGCAAGAGGAGAAAAAAGCACCTCTCATCCAGTCACAAACCCAATCGCAACAGTCTCAGGCACAGTATCAGTGGTAGAATTTACTACTGATACTATTTTTACTCAACAATAATCTTATTTATTTTAGTATTAACTTCACTCAATAAATCCATCTCTTCATCACTTTGACTTTGTGATTGAGTTGCTGCTTCTTTATCTTCTTCTAACTCTAAGACGATAGAGTCTATCTCTTCAATAACACTTAGCGTGACCGCTTCATCTTTGTCAAATCTTATGCGTAAATCAGCTTCTTCAACAAGTTTTCCCATTCTAAAAAAGAGATAGGCATTATTTGTGTGTTCACGTTTTGTCAGCGCACCCCAAATTTCACTTACTAAAGAGAGTGCCTTATCAATAAGTTTATAATCTATATCGCTATCTGCCTTTTTAAAAAGCGCATGCAGTTCAATAATCTCACCGAAAGCTTCTGTATCAATGCGGTGGCGGGAGATAATAGCACTCTCTCTAGCATTTGTCATCATCTCTAAGATATTTGCGCTATGTTCTCCTTGTATGGCTACATGTAAGAAATCTTTAGCGTTTGTATATTCTAAGTCAATATCAAATATTTGATAAAGTTCTTTTCCTGCATTTTTATTGACATCAATAGTTTCATCATAAGCTTTTAAAATCTTATACAGAGTTGTTTCTGTTCGTTCTAAATACCGTCCTAGCCAATAGAGATTAATCGCTACATTTGCTGTTAATAATTTTTCCATTTTATAACTCCATTACCCATGTATCTTTAAAGCCGCCACCTTGCGAAGAGTTTACAAGATAATTCCCCTCTTCTAGCGCATAACGCGTTAAACCACACTGCCATACCTTCACATCTTCTCCCATAACAACATAGGCTCTAAAGTCCGCTTTACGATTGACTAACTCTTTATTGAAATAACATTTTTCATCATAAAACTCTATCAACTCTTGGGCAATAAAACGCCTAGGATTTGCTTTGACAATAGTTTTTAAATCTTCTATCTGAAGTGCTGTCATCTCATGTCCAAAAAGAACTCCATAGCCCCCTGCTTCTGCCACATCCTTGATAACAAGTTTTTCCATATTATCAAAAACATATTTTCTATCTTCTTCAAAATATGGTAAGTATGTTGGAGCATTTTTAAGAATTGGCTCTTCTGCTAGATAATACTGAATCATCTTCGGCACAAAATAGTAAATACCCTTATCGTCAGCCACACCATTCCCAATAGCATTCATTAAAGCAACATTACCGCTAAGATACGCTTCTACAAGACCAGGAACACCGATAAGGCTTTCGGGATTAAAAAATTTAGGGTCTATAAAATCATCATCCATGCGTCTATAAACAGAACCAACACGAATCAATTTTCCATTATAATTTTTAAAATAAACTTTTTTATCTACAACTTTTAGCTCATGAGGACGCACAAGTTGCGCGCCTGATTTTTCAGCTAAATAACTGTGCTCATAATAGGCTGAGTTAAAACGTCCAGGTGTTAAAATAACATCAATACCGCCCGTATTGACATATTTCATTGCATCTGCGATATAAGCAGGATACTCTTTTATCGGCTCAATTTTTAAGTTTTCAAAAAAATCAGGATAAATTTTTCTATATGTGTCACGAATAGAGAGTGGATAGCTAGATCCACTAGGCACACGAAGATTATCTTCTAAAATCACCCACTCATTATCTACAGAGTCTTTTACCAAATCAATACCATTGATATGCGCTCTGATTTTTTGTGATGGAGAAAAACCAACAAATTCTTTAAGATATCCACCTGCTTCTTCCACAAATGTCTCAGGAACAATACCTTCTTTGACTATCTTTGCATCTGTGTATAAATCTTCTAAGAATAGGTTAAGTGCTTTGACACGCTGTTGCAAGCCTCTGTCTATTTTTGCAAACTCTTCTTTTGAGATAATGCGTGGAACAATATCAAACGGTAGTGACTGCTCAATAAAATTCCCATCCTTGTAGAGATTGAAATTCACGGCAAACTTATCCATATAAGTTTGAAATTCATTTATCTTATGCTTGTCTTGTTTGGAGTAAATTTCCCAAAACTTCTTATGCAGAGCTGTTTCTTCTTCTAGCAATTGGCATCCCTCGAAATTAATATTTTATTCATTATAGGTATTAATTTGTTTAAATGTGATTAAAGTGTGTATCTTAGCGCTCAATATAAAGAATATAGTTTTCAAATTTACACAAATAAGCCAAAAGAGCATAATAATGCTAAAAATAGGTTTCAAAGGAAGTCTATCCTTATTTCTAAGCATGCTAAGCTATAATCACAAAATCAAAACATAAATTAGGTTCCATGCATCAAGTGTTAGAAAAAATCAAAGCAGCGCGTCATATTGTTCTTATTACTCATGTGAACCCTGATGCGGACTCCATGGGAAGCGCTTCGGCATTTTATTCATATATTTTACAGATTCAAAAAAAGGTGACATTTTTTTGCCATACTCAAGAGATTGATGCAAGGTTGCTTTTTTTGCCGTGGTGCGATAAGATAAAACACACTATACCACCAAGTTGTGATTTGGCTATCAGTTTTGATTGTGGCAGTCTGAAGCGTTTGGGCATTTCGCTTGACATAGAACTTATCAATTTTGATCACCATAAAAGTAATGAGCGCTATGGAATGCTTAATTTCATAGATGAGAGAGCGATTTCTACCACGCAGGTTATTTATGATTATTTTACCTCTCAAAAGGTGAAGATAAATCCTAAAATGGCAACAGCTTTGTATGCAGGGCTTATAGATGATTCCCAAAACTTTATGAGTGATAAAACCGAAGCAAAAGCTTTTGATACGGCAAAGCTTTTGTTAGAAAAAGGTGCAGATAAAAAGACTGTTGTAAAGCATCTTTTTCACACCGCACCACTTTCACTCTTGCGCCTCAAAGGTCTCATGTTTTCACATATGAAGCTCCATGCAGATGCAAGTATAGTGCTACATCTTGTAACAAGAGAGATGCTAGAATCATCTGGAGCAAAGTGTGCAGATTGTGAAGATGCGCTAGAAGAATCACTCTATTTACCTACTGTAAGTGTCTCACTGCTATTATGTGAGCTTCATGATGGCTCGCTCAAAGGCTCTATTCGTACAGATGGAACCATAGATGCTTCTCTTATCGCAAGTAGATATAATGGTGGTGGTCATCTTCGTGCCGCAGGGTTTTCTTGCCACGATATTTCACTCAAAAATGCAAGTCAAAATTTAATAAAGGATATCCTTGAGAAAAAAAGGTAAGTTTGGATCAATCATCTTTATGATGGTTCTCGTCGCAGGTATAGCAGGGGCAGTATTTGTCTCATTTTCACCAATATTTGAGAGTGCGCCTCCCCGTATTACAGTTAATAATAACGGTTTTTGGAATTTAAAAGCACCTTTACATGTAAGCATAGAAGATGCAAGCGGAATTAAGTCATACAAGGCAACACTCATCTCGAAAAAAGAGAAGGTAGTCCTAGCTCAAGAACAACTCACATTTGCAGAAGCAGAGATCTCTTTTACATTAGATGCTCCTAAGCGTATAACATCTTTTAAGCCTGATGAGGTTACTGTCGTCATAGAAGCTAGCGATGCGAGTAAGTGGAATTTTCTTATGGGCAATACAGCCCAAGAGAAGTTTGTAATGAAGGTTGATACAAAAAAACCTCATTTAAGTACCTTGACTAACTCCATGTATATCCATAAAGGTGGCTCTGGTATAGTTATCTTCAAAGCAGATGATCCAAATTTGAGCGAGCTTTATATCGATACAAATTATAAAAAACGTTTTCAGCCTCAGCCTTTTTACAAAGATGGATACTATATCTCTTTGGTGGCATGGAAGATTACAGAACCTAGTTTTAAGGCAACTATCGTAGCAAAAGATAGCGCAGGAAATGTACGTAAAAGCACTATCCCTTTTCGCGCAAGAGATCGTAAGTATCGAATTTCAAAAATCAAGATAAGTGATAGATTTTTAGATGGAAAAATTGCAGAACTTGCAGAGACTTTTGAGATAGATTCTGAAGATAGACTTGAGCAGTTTAAAGTGATAAATGAAGATGTGCGAAAGAAAAATGAAGATCTAATTCATGAGATAACTTCGGTAGTAGATCCTGATGAGATGATTGAGACTTTGAGTATAAAACCATTTTATCCATTGAGAAATGGAAAAAAAGTAGCAAGTTTTGGTGACCACCGTTACTACTACTATAAAGGTGCAAAAATAAGTGAGTCATATCACTTAGGTCTAGACCTCGCAAGCGTAAAAATGGGAAAAATCTTAACACAAAATGCGGGAGAAGTTATCTTTACTGATTATAACGGTCTTTATGGCAATATGCCAGCAGTAGCACATGGTTTAGGACTTTATACTATTTATGGTCACTGCTCAAGCATAGCTGTTCAAAAAGGCGATAGCGTTCAAGCAGGAGAGCTGATAGCAAATACAGGCATGAGTGGTTATGCAATGGGGGATCACCTCCATTTTGGTGTCTTAGTTCAAGGGATAGAAGTTCGCCCCGAAGAGTGGATGGATAGAAAGTGGTTAAAACTTAATATTCGTGATACAATTAAAGATGCTAAGAAAATTATAGATAGGCAGTAGATTGGTTATAATTTCAGGAATGAAACTTGCTTAGTATCTGTAACTATAAGCGTAAGGGGTAAAAAATGATGCAAACAACGATAGGTAAAAGTGTTGAACTTGTTGGAATTGGTCTTCACAAAGGGAGTCCTGTTCGACTCCGCTTAGAGCCTCTTGACCCTGGCAGTGGCATAGTTTTTTTTCGTAGTGATGTAAATATAACTATCGCGCTTAAACCAGAAAATGTCATAGATACTAAAATGGCGACTGTTATCGGTAAAGAGGGGCATTTTATCTCGACAATCGAGCATCTTCTTTCAGCTGTGTATGCTTATGGGATAGATAATCTTCGTATTATTGTTGATGCGGATGAAATTCCTGTTATGGATGGCTCTAGTAGTAGTTTTTGTCTCTTACTTGATGAAGCAGGTCTTGTTGCTCAAGAAAGGGCTAAAAAAGTGATGCGTATTAAAAAAGAGGTCAGCATAAAAGAGGGTGACAAATATGTCAAACTTATGCCATCAAGTGATTTGAAATATGATTTTACAATCAAGTTTAATCACCCTATTATCGCCAAACAAGAGTTTAGTTTTGATTTTTCTAAAGAAAATTATAGAAATGAGATTTCAAGAGCACGCACCTTTGGTTTTTTACATGAGGTGCAGTACTTACGCTCTAAAGGTTTAGCACTAGGCGGTAGCTTAGAAAATGCAGTAGTCCTTGATGACAAAAAAGTGCTCAACCCCGAGGGTCTTCGTTTTACAGATGAATTTGTGCGCCATAAAATTCTTGATGCGATAGGTGATATGTCCCTTATTGGGCTCAATTTTATAGGTCATTATGAAGCCTTTGCAGGAAGTCATGACTTAAATCATAAATTGACACTTGAGCTTTTAAGTTCAGCAGAAAACTATGAGGTTATAGAACTTTCACGCGCGCAAGACAAGGAGATGGTAAAAGCGTATGCATGATGTTGTTGTCATCGCCTTAAGTTCGCCTCTGCTTATAGGAATTTATAAAGAGGGTGTTTTGATAGAGAGTCTTGAATCTCATGAACATACCTCCGAAGCACTCCCTTCGATTTTTGAAGATATTTTAGATCGTTATACAATTGAAAATATCATTTATGCAAATGGACCAGGGAGTTTTATGGCGATTAAAGTTGCCTATATTTTTCTAAAAACACTCTGTATAGTTAATAATTACACATTTAAAGCGACAGATGCCTTCTTTTTTAATGAAAACAGTCCCATCAAAGCGATAGGAAAGCTCTGTTTTGTTAAAACTTCACAGCACATTGAGACACAAGTTTTTGAAAAAGTGCCTCCAATCAGCTTTGTATTACCAAAGCAGATAGATATTCATGATTTTAACGCGGACACTTTACCCTATTACGGGATAGATGCTGTCTAAGTTTTTATTCATAACAAGGAAAGTCATTGCAGATTAGTGTACCCGCGACAAGTGCTAACCTCGGACCAGGCTTTGATACCTTGGGACTTGCAGTTAGTCTTCGTAATAGAGTTGAGTTTAAAGCATCGCGTTTTTTTAGTGTTGCCATAAAAGGTGAGGGTGAAAATAATCCACGCTTAAAAGGAAATAACCTTTTTGTGGGAATTTTTAACGACCACTATAAACGATTAACACGAAAAACACAAAATTTTAAATTTACTTTTTATAATCAAATACCAATGTCACGAGGACTTGGAAGTTCATCAGCGGTGATAGTAAGCGCTGATGAACTTCCAAGTCCTCGTGACATTGGTATTTGATTATAAAAAGTAAATTTAAAATTTTGTGTTTTTCGTGTTAATCGTTTATAGTGGT
>CAMZLS010000038.1 GCA_947311765.1 uncultured Helicobacteraceae bacterium | reverse complement strand
TTTAAATCCATTACTAGGGATATGAGCGTAGCGGCGTGGCAAGATAATAGCCTCACCCTCTAACATTTGTGAGAGAGGTTTCAGTTTGTCTGCTTCATAGGCTTCAAAACCTCCGTGCCAGTCAAGATGATCGGGTGTTATTGGTAAGATGACATAGATATTTGGTTTAGCCTCATGAGTATAGTGAAGTGTAAAGGAGCTAGTCTCTAAAATCCATATCGGTGCCTTTTCGTTAAGGTCTGCGAGAGGTGTTCCTATATTGCCTCCTGCTAGACTTCCTCTTTCGCAAAGGAGATGTTGCATCATCTGCGTTGTTGTTGTTTTACCATTTGTTCCTGTAATCCAAATAGAGTAGGGCATACTTGGTGCAAAAAAATCGTATTCGCTTTTGAGGTGTTGTGCGCTTTGGATGAGTGGATGGCGTGGTGGCATCCCAGGTGAGGGAATTTCAAGAGTAGAGTAGCGGGGATCAAACTCACTAATAGGCTTTAAAAAATTGCCTGCCTCGTCTTTGAAAGGTTTTGTAATATTGTCATCATAGAAAGTACAAGGACCAAATCTTTTAGCGATGGCTTTTGTTGTTATTCCGTATCCAAAGCAGCTAATTTTTTTCATTTATCGTATCTTTAAAGTGATAAGTGCAAGAAGATTTGAGAGCATAGCAATAATCCAAAAACGGACAATAATCTTATTTTCAGCCCAGTTTTTCATCTCAAAATGGTGATGAATAGGAGCCATTAAAAAGATGCGTTTTTTACGAATTTTATAACTGCCAATTTGTAAAATCACTGAGACTGTCTCGATAACAAAGATTGAGCCGATAAGTAGGAGCAAAATCTCGCTTTTGCCAACAATAGCCATATACCCAATAAATGCCCCAATGGTAAGTGAGCCACTATCGCCCATAAATACTTCGGCAGGATGAGAATTGAACCATAAAAACCCAACCAAGGCACCAACTAGAGCGGCTCCGACTATCACCGTTTCACCAACAGGAATATTTGGCATCAAAAGATAGGCACTAAAACCTGCATGACCGATGATATAGATGATAATACTCAGTGAAATAAGTGCGGCGATAGAGGGCACCGTGGCTAAGCCATCAAGCCCATCTGTTAAATTGACTGCATTTGAAGTAGCAACAATGATAAGTGCCCAAAAGAGGATAGCGCCACTATGCATATCACAAATAGGGTTTTTCATAAATGGTAAGTATAAATCACTGCTAAAAGAGGCAGCGTAAAAGAGAAAAATTCCGATAAAAAGACTAGATCCAATTTGCATTGCCAATTTAGATCGTGCGCTAAGACCAGCGAGATTTGCTCTGTTTTGAATTTTCCCCCAATCATCAATAAAGCCGATTGAAGCAAAGAGTATTAAAATCAGTAATCCACCAACTGCGTAAAGATTGTTAAATTGAATTGTAAAAAGTGATGCGATAAGAGTCGCACCAATAAATACAATGCCTCCCATTGTTGGTGTTTTGGCTTTTTCTTTATGTGCAGGGACATATTCATTGATAGGTTGGTGGCTAGATGTCTTTTGCGCCCAACGTATAAATCTTGGCATAACAAAAAGAGTAATAAGAAGCGCTATGAAAAATGCGATACCAGCACGAACTGTAATGTATTGCAAAAGATTGATATCGAAATAGCTATAAATGTAATAAATCATAAGAGAGTGATTCCTTGAAAAAAATTGTAAAAACTATATAAAAGACAGTTGAAAGTGACATTCTAATATAATTGCGCCAAAATTTTCGTTAAAAAAGGATCCGTGCTGAGTAAAAAAGCAATTTTAATTATTACAGATGGAATCGGGTATTGTGCCAAAACAGAGGCAAACGCCTTCTATAAGGCTAAAAAACCCACTTATGATAAACTTTTTCATGAGATACCTCATTCTTTAATTGATACATTTGGTTTAAGTGTTGGACTTCCTGAAGGGCAGATGGGAAATTCTGAAGTAGGGCATATGAGTATCGGAAGTGGTCGTGTGCTTTATCAAGATCTTGTGAAAATTTCATTGGCATTAAATGAGGGAACTTTAGCAGATAATGAAGTTTTAGGTGATCTGCTAAAAAGCTCGAAGCGTCTGCATATTATTGGTCTTATGAGTGATGGTGGTGTGCATTCACATATTGATCATATCATTGGACTTGCAGATATCGCTGCAGACTCTGGAAAAGAGGTGTGGTTGCATCTTGTCACTGATGGGCGCGATGTCTCTCCGACATCAGCGAAGCTCTATTTGACACAGATTGAAGCGCATACAAATGATACTATCAAAATTGCAAGCATTGGTGGACGTTTTTTCACTATGGATAGAGATAATCGTTGGGAGCGTGTTCAAAAGGGTTATGATGCCATCGTAAAAGCTGAACCGTGCAGTGAATATGGTGTGAATGATTATATTGAAAATTCATATGCTCATAATGAAACAGATGAATTTATCGTTCCAACGGCATTTTCAGGCTATGATGGCTTTCAAAAAGGTGATGGCGTTTTAATCGCAAACTTTAGAAGCGATCGTGTGCGTGAAATCACTACTGCGCTTGGCGCAAAAGATTTTGATGGATTTGAGAGAGATTTTATACCTGTTAATATAGCAACGATTACGGAATATGACAAAAGTTTTGACTATCCAGTTCTTTTTAGAAAAGATGCTCCAGTAAACACTTTAGCCGAAGTAGTTAGCAAGGCAGGCTTACATCAAATGCATACCGCAGAGACTGAAAAATATGCACATGTTACCTTCTTTTTAAATGGTGGTATTGATGAGCCGTATTTGAATGAAACGAGAGTCCTTGTTCCGAGCCCTAATGTGAAAACTTACGATATGAAGCCTGAAATGAGTGCTCCAGAGGTAGCTCAAGCTGTACGAAATGCTATGGACGAAAAGCAAGATTTGATTATTGTGAATTTTGCCAATGGAGATATGGTAGGACACACTGGAAATATTGAAGCTGCGATAAAAGCTGTGGAAGCAGTTGATCATGAATTGGGACAAATTATAGAAAAAGCAAAGGCTAATGATTATGCTATTGTTTTAACGTCTGATCATGGTAATTGTGAGCAGATGCGTGATGATCATGGGAATGTACTCACAAATCATACAGTAGGCAAAGTATGGTGTTTTGTCATTGCTGATGGTGTTGAAAAAGTTGAAGCAGGTGGATTGAACAATATCGCTCCAACCGTGCTAAAATTGATGAATATAGAGATTCCTAAAGAGATGGATCATAGTTTAATATAGCTTTACATGTAAGGACAAATAGATGAAATTTAGTGGAAAAAATGTTTTAGTAACAGGTTCAAGTCGTGGTATTGGCGCAGAAGTTGCCAAAGTTTTAGCCTCTTATGGTTTGAAAGTATGGATTAACTATCGTAGTGGTGCTGAGGCTGCTGATGCGGTAAAAGCAGAGATAGAAGCTGCGGGTGGAACAGCAGCGGTTATAGGCTTTGATGTTTGTGATGAGCCAGCATTTGTGGATGCGATTAAAACTATCATTGATAGTGATGGAGAGTTCTCATATCTTGTTAATAATGCAGGTATCACAAGAGATAAGTTAGCTCTTCGTATGAAGAATGATGATTTTATGGCTGTTATCAATGCTAACTTGACATCAGCATTCATAGGTTGTCGTGAATCTATGAAAGCCATGCGTAAAAAGAAATTTGGCGCAGTTGTAAATATCGCATCTATTGTTGGTGAAACAGGCAACGCAGGACAAACAAATTATGCAGCTTCAAAAGGTGGTGTGATTGCTATGACTAAAAGTTTTGCACTAGAAGCGGCAAGTAGCGGTATCCGTTATAATGTTGTAACCCCAGGCTTTATAGCAACAGATATGACAAATGAGCTTAGCGATGAGATAAAAGCAAGTTTTACTGCAAAAGTTCCTATGGGTCGTTTTGGAAATCCTCAAGAGGTTGCAGAAGCTACAGCCTTTTTACTTTCAGACCATGCAAGTTATATCACAGGTGAAACACTAAAAGTAAATGGCGGCATGAATATGGCATAATATTTTTAAGTAATCTGTGATATAATTCGCAGCATATTTTATACATAAAAAACAGGAGATAAAACATGGCATTAATCGACGATATCAAAGAAGTTGTAGTTGAGCAATTAAGCGTAAACCCAGATGAGGTAAAACCAGAGGCAAAATTTGTAGAAGATCTTGGTGCTGACAGCCTTGATGTTGTGGAACTTGTAATGGCTCTTGAAGAGAAATTTGATATTGAAATTCCAGATGATGAAGCTGAGAAAATCGGAACAGTTCAAGACGTATTAACATACATTGAAAACAAGTAAAATGCTTGCAGACTAGGACAATTGTCCTGGTGTTTTTATTTTTTTGTTATTGTGAAGAATCTTTGAAAATTCTAAGTACTTTAATTTTTAATTAAAAAATAAGCACATCACACAGGAGCACAAGTGAGACGAGTAGTAGTTACTGGAATAGGCATGATAAATTCAGTTGGTAATGACAAAGAGAGTGCTTTTAAAGCAATATGTGATGGTGAATGTGGGATAGATACTATTACAATTTTTGACCCAGAAAAGTATTCTGTAAAGATAGCTGGTGAAGTAAAAAACTTTGATCCTGCAACAGTTATGGCAGCAAAAGAGGTAAAAAAGGGAGACCGTTTTATCCATTTAGGACTCAAGGCAGCTCAAGAAGCGATGGCAGATGCCAACTTACCTGAAGATATAGATAAAGAACGCTTTGGTATTAGCGCGGCATCAGGAATTGGCGGTTTACCAGCAATTGAAAAAAATTCGATTATCATTGAAACGCGTGGACCTCGTAGAATTTCGCCATTTTTTATTCCTTCCGCATTGGTAAATATGCTTGGTGGTTTTGTCTCAATTGAGCATGGCTTAAAAGGTCCGAACCTTTCAGCAGTTACTGCGTGTGCAGCTGGAACGCACTCTGTTTCAGAAGCTGCGAAAACTATTATGTGTAATGGTGCTGAACAGATGTTAGTAGTTGCTGCTGAATCTGCTATCACTGGAGCAGGTATTGGTGGTTTTGCTGCGATGAAAGCTCTTTCAACTCGCAATGATGATCCAAAAAAATCTTCTCGTCCATTTGATAGTGAGCGTAATGGTTTTGTGATGGGTGAGGGCGCAGCTGCACTTGTTATTGAAGAGTATGAAAACGCAAAAGCAAGAGGCGCAAATATTTATGGTGAGATTATAGGTTTTGGTGAAAGTGGTGATGCAAGTCATATCACAACTCCAAGTCTTGATGGTCCTGCTCGTGCAATGAAAGCAGCTTATAAGATGGCAGGTGAACCAAAGGTTGATTATGTTAATGCTCACGGAACTTCTACTGCGATTAATGATAAAAACGAAACAGCAGCAGTAAAAGATCTCTTTGGCGGGAAAGAAAATTGTCCTCCTATAAGTTCTATTAAAGGGCAAATTGGACATTGTTTAGGTGCTGCTGGTGGTATTGAGGCGGTTACGTGTCTTATGGCAATGCGTGATGGAATTATTCCTCCAACTATCAACTACACAACCCCAGATTCTGATTGTGATCTTGATTATGTTCCAAATGAGGCGCGTAAAGCTGAGCTTAATGTGGTTATGAGCAACTCATTTGGTTTTGGTGGCACAAATGGTGTCGTTATTTTCAAAAAAATCTAAAAAGGTGGGTTTGTAGGTGGCATTTTATTTAGATTTTGAAAAAAAAATACAACAAATACAAGAAGATATCTCTTTAGCAGAGATCCGTCATGACGCTCAAGCTGTTGAGATTCTTCAAAAAGATCTTGACAAAGAAGTTACTAAAACCTATAAAAATCTTTCTCCTTTTCAAGAGCTTCAGTTAGCACGCCACCAAGACCGCCCCTATGCTCTTAATTATGTTAACCTGATAATGACTGATAAATATGAACTCCATGGAGATCGTCATTTTGCAGATGATAAGGCAATCATCTGTTATCTTGGTCTTATAGAGGGTGAGCAAGTTATGCTTATTGGTGAGCAAAAAGGTCGTGGTACTAAAAATAAACTCAAACGAAATTTTGGTATGCCAAACCCCGAGGGTTATCGCAAAGCACTCCGTGCGGCACAGATGGCTGAGAAGTTTGGTATTCCTGTTTTGATGCTTATTGACACCCCTGGTGCATACCCTGGTTTAGGCGCAGAAGAGAGAAATCAAAGTGAAGCAATCGCACGCAATCTCTTAGAACTCTCTAAACTTAATACGCAAACTATCTCTATAGTGATTGGAGAAGGTGGTAGTGGTGGTGCTTTAGCTATTGGTGTTGCTGATCGTTTAGCTATGATGCGTTATTCTGTCTTTAGTGTTATCTCTCCAGAGGGATGTTCTGCTATCTTGTGGAATGACCCTGCTAAAGTGGAAGCAGCTACAAAAGCTCTCAAAATTACAAGCGCTGATTTAAAAGAGCTTGGTTTGATTGATGACATTATAGATGAACCTCTTATCGGCGCGCATCGTGATAAGCAAGGTGCAGCGGAAGCTATTAAAAACTACTTCTTAAGCTCTTTAGCACAGTTGCGAGAAATGAGTAGTGATGAGCGTATGGATAAGCGTTATGAGCGTCTTGTAAGTATTGGAGAGTTTGAAGAGCGAGAAGTTTCTAGTTAATCTTCTTTCTCTTTTTCGATATAGGCTGGATCAAATTTTGGTCGCTTCAAGCGCGCTGCTTCTTTTGAAAATCTTAATAAATCTTCAGCACTCTCTATCTCTTTAGGTAAAAAATCATATACATGTTTAAATAATTTTGCAGCTGTTATAGCATCTGAAAGTGCTCTATGGTGTGTAGCATCTTTGTAAAGCTCTAGCTGTTCATTGAGATAAGAGAGACCATATCGATAGGATGAAATAGTACGTTCTGCTAAGTCAATAGTGCATAGTTTACGATTTAAAAGTGCTTCAAGACCACATCTTTGCATCATTGCAGAGATAAAATTATAATCAAACTTCACAGCGTGAGCTACAAATATATCAGACCCTAAAAAGATACGAAAATCAAGCATAACATCTTCAAGTGAGGGCGCATCTTTCGTCATCTCTACATCAATACCTGTAATCTCAGTAATATGTTCTGATATCTCTTTACATGTAACAAGTGATTCAAATGTATCTATAATAGTATGATTTTTAATTTTAACTGCACCTATCTCTATAACTTGATATTTATCGCTTCGAGAGCCATTTGTTTCAATATCAACTATACAAAATACAGCGTCGTCCAGGGGTATCTTGGTTGTTTCAAAACGATAGCAATTATCTTCTTGAAGCTCTATATTTAAACCCTGTGCTAAAAAAAGTTCTCTCTGCATCTGCGAATAAGCGTTTTCAAAAAGTACCTTTGGAACCCCTTTTTTTGAGAGGAGTCTGAGAGTTTTATCATCTATTGGCATGCGTGAGCTTTTTGGATAAACTTGGCAACCTTAGAAGAGTCTTTCATGCCTTTGGATAATTCAACTCCACTGCTCACATCAAGAGCATAGAAATTATACTTACATGTAAGGTCAATATTTTCTGGATTTAAACCCCCTGCAAGGATAATTTTAGAGCAATCAACACCCTCAAACCATTCAAGATTGAGACTTTTACCCATTCCACCATAGGCTTCGCAGTAGGCATCTATGAGACGATATTGGCTTACATGTAAGAGTATGTCTTCTTTCTTCTGTGCTCGAATAACAGGTATATATGGATGATCAAGAGCTTCAAATAAAGCTTTATCGGCTTCAAAATGAATTTGCGACAGAGTTGTTTGAGCTATTTTTACTGTTTTATTGATCGTTTGTGCATCTTCATTTACAAAAAGTCCTACTTTCTCTACAAAGGGAGGTAACTTTTCTATGATCGCCCTTGCATCTTCTGGAGATATATAGCGTGGTGAAGGTTTATAGAAGACAAATCCTAAGGCATCTGCACCAAAGTGTATAGCATTAAGTGCGTCATCTAGGTTTGTAATTCCACAAATCTTTACTCTCATACGTGAAGACTATCTATCGCTTTTTTAAAGCTTTCGTGTTTAAAAACATAGCTTCCTGCAACACAGACATCCACCCCTGCATCTTTAAGCATAGCAATGTTCTTATCACTCACTCCACCATCAATTTCGATAAGACAGTCAGGATTGATACATTTTCGTAAACTATCAAGACGTTTTATTTTTTCAACAACAGTATCAATAAAACTCTGTCCACCAAAACCAGGATTTACGCTCATCACAAGAACCATATCAAGATCAGAGAGTAGATACTCAACTGCTTCAGCAGGTGTGTGAGGATTGAGTACTATCGCAGGACGAATTCCAAGTGAGCGAATATATTGAATGAGTCTATGAGGATTTTTCTCTTCTTCTATATGAAAAGAGATAAACTCAGGTTTTAAAGGAGCAAAAAGCTCAACAAAAAAAGTATTGTTTTCTACCATGAGATGAATATCAAGAGGTTTTGTTGCCGAGGCAGCAATGGCAGACACAACAACAGGTCCAAGTGTTAGGTTTGGAACAAAGTGTCCATCCATAACATCAACATGAACCAAGTCACAGCCAGCTTCACAAATTGCTTTGACATCACGTTCAAGATTACCAAAGTCTGCAGATAAAACACTAGGAGCTACAAGCATAAAGTTTGCCTTCATAAATATTTTTGTAATTTTACCGAGTTAAAAAGAAAACAAACTTATCATTATCAAAATTGAGGTCAACTTGTACGCCTTTTTTGCTTTGAACCATCTCTAAAAGATCATCAACATTGAGATAAGTACGCGGGAGAGTAATATCTACAGAGATATCATATTCGCTCAAGAGTCCTTTTACGCGCCCTCCAATGATGTTTACGAGTTCCGCTAAAGCATCTAAAATCTCTTC
>CAMZLS010000037.1 GCA_947311765.1 uncultured Helicobacteraceae bacterium | reverse complement strand
GTGGCATTGTTAGCGAGAAAAAAGAGAATCTTCCCATCGCTCTTCCTGATGATATAGAGATAACAGGTGAGGGCAATCCACTCGAATCGCATCCAACATGGAAGTACTGCTCATGTCCAAAATGTGGCAAAGAGGCTATCCGTGAGACTGACACTATGGACACTTTTGTCCAATCTTCTTGGTACTTTTTACGATATACCGCCTCGCAAGCCACACAACAAGACAAAGCCTTTGATGCAAAAGAGGTAGCGTACTGGATGGGAGTCGATCACTATATAGGTGGAATTGAACATGCTATTTTGCACCTTCTTTATGCACGTTTTTTCACTAAGATTATGCGTGATTTAGGCTATATTGATATTGATGAACCTTTTGATAAGCTTTTAACGCAAGGTATGGTGCTTAAAGATGGCTCAAAGATGAGTAAATCTAAAGGCAATACGATTGACCCAGATGCTTTGATAGAAAAATATGGAGCAGATACAGCAAGAGTCTTTATCTTGTTTGCTGCACCTCCGACACAAGAGCTAGAGTGGAATGATAGTGCGGTTGAGGGAGCGTTTCGCTTCTTGAAGCGTTTTCATGATAGAGCATCTAATGTCCTTACATGTAAAGAGATGCCAAAAATAGAGCATGCAAGTCTCAACAAGCAAGAAAAATTTGCCCGTAAAAAAGTGTATGAAGCACTCAAGCGTGCACATGATGTTTATGAAGAGCGTTATACTTTTAATACGATGATAGCAGGTGTAATGGAGGCTATGAATGCCTTAAATGAGCAGAGTAATGCCGATGTTTGGACTGAGGGCTACTGGGTTTTATTAGGTATTTTAGAGCCAATAGCACCGCATCTTTGTTGGGAGTTAAGTGAGCGATACTTTACATGTAAGAACCTCTCTCCTGTAAGTGTAAAAGAGGAAGTTTTTGTTGTTGATAGTATTACCCTAGGGGTTGGCGTCAATGGAAAAAGACGCGCCGAAATTGAAGTGGGCGTCAATGAGGATAAAGAACTTGTTATCGCACAGGCAAAAGAGGCTATCGCTAAATGGATAGAGGGTAAAGAGATTGTCAAAGAGATTCTTGTGCCTAAAAAATTAGTCAATATTGTCATTAAGGGATAAGGTGAAAGTATTTTTTACTTTTTTACTTTTTTCTATACTCCTGAGCGGATGTGGCTATAGACCAAGTTCACATCACGCAAAGCAGGTGGTGGGTGAAAAAGTAAGCACACAGATTCTTATCTCTATGCAAGATCCTGAAAATACAGTTTTAATTAAAGATGCTGTAAATAAAGCTGTAGTGACACGTTTTCGATCTTCTTTAGTGGATGAAAAAGATGCACAAACACATCTGCGTATTGCCATCTCTAAGATACAATTTTCACCTTTACAGTACAATCTCGAAGGTTATATTGTAACATATCGGACTCATATCACGCTACAGATTTTAAGAACGAGAGAAGATGTAGCACAAACGTACATCTCTAAGGGGGTGTATGATTTTGCAATTGAGCCAAATGCTATTATCTCAGACCAAGCACGATTTTTAGCAATACAGCAGAGTGCGCAAAAAGCTATTGATAGTTTTATCGCTGCGGTAGCTTCGCAGGGTGCAATGATAAAGGAGAAAAAATGACAGTAAATCAGATTATTAAAAGAGCGGTAGAACGCTTAAAGCTTGAAGGAAAACTACTTACTCCTGATGCCTATGCAGAGGCTTTTTGTCTTGAGTCCAAAAAAGCTGGTATTTTAGTGGAAGACTGCAACCATGTCGATAAATATCTTAGTCTTTTAGATAAAAAAGTTCAGAGCGAAATCAAGCAATACCGTGTTAAAACTACACAAGAGCTTATCCGTTTTATCATCTCTAAGATGAATCGTATGCAGCCAACTCAGTGCGCTGAAAACTTTGAAGCCTTGAAAATGTTGAGTAAAAGGATTTTACAGTCTATAGAGGTTTTACATAATGCAGAGGCTAGTGAGCTTGCTAAAAATACTCTTCGTATCATAGAAAACTCTCAAAATAGTAATGACTACGAGCAACTTCGTCAAGCGTGGGTTAATTTTTTAACTATCTATGATGATACATATCTTTATAAGCTCTCAAAGCTAGGTAAAGTGTATTCAGGTGACTTGAAAAAGACTATTGATTCGCTTGAAATCATTGGAGGACGAGGATCTTCTGCCACACCGAGTGACTTAGCCCAGATTTCACAGTTAATGATTGCTTCTTTTGTTCCTTCCATTGCTTCAAGTGTTAATGATAGTATCGCAAATCTTAGCGAAACACTTCGTAATGACCCATCGCTTTTGAGCTCAAAAAGTATGAAAGATGAGATTAAAGATATCATCAAATTACGTATCGCTTTAGATAAATCGAGTGTCAAAGAGATGGTTATTGCTCTTGATACCATTCTTGATAAGCTCTCTCTTCAGTTGATTGATCTAATTGAGCGAAGTGATATCTCTACGGGTGAAATTCAAGCGATAAAACATGAACTAGAGCGTTTTGACACTAAAAAAGAGACTGATTTTAAATCTGCCCACAAAAAGCTTTTTACTATTGCGGTTGCACTAGAAGAGCGTACAGAGATTTTAAGTAAGGATTTAAAAGTCCATAATGCCAAAGTAGGAAAACTAAGCTCCAAAGTAGCTCATCTTGAAGCAGAGCTTCAAAAAGCACAAAAAGCTTCACGAGAAGATTTTCTGACAAAGCTTTATAACAAACGTGCACTTGATGAGTATATGAATGTAAAAGAGGGCGAATATAACCGTTATGGACGCAATTATAGCGTGATAATGTTCGACCTAGACCATTTCAAGTTAGTAAATGATAACTTTGGGCATGAGGCTGGAGACGCAGTTCTTGCAGGATTTGCTAAGATATTAAAACAAGAGAGCCGTGATGTGGACATAGTAGGGCGTTTTGGTGGTGAAGAATTTTTAGCACTCTTAAGCGATACTGATCTTGAAGGCGCTCTTATCTTTGCAAATAAAGTAAACAAACATGTAGAAAAAACCCGTTTTATGTACAAGGGAAAACGAATAGATGTTCGAGTAAGTGGAGGTGCTGCACAAAGAAGCAACCACACTACTATGAAAGCCGTTGTAAATTCTGCTGACGAACAGCTTTACAGCGCAAAACAAAAAGGTCGAAATCGTATAGAGCCTAGCTAAACTTATTACTTTGCTCAATTGAATTACAAAATTCAAATTGAAATGGAAGGAACATTTTGGAATGGGTTATGGATATTAAGTGTTCAACCACAATAAATGTCATATTTCAATGAGACAAGAGAGCATAAGATGTGAGGCATAACTTTGCAGGCGTACTTATTGTACGTCAAAAAGTTATAACGAAGCAGATTGTGCTCTCT
>CAMZLS010000036.1 GCA_947311765.1 uncultured Helicobacteraceae bacterium | reverse complement strand
ATGCCAAAACTTCCACTCTTTGATGTTGCTGCAACTATTGCTTATTATCATCATGAAAAATGGGATGGAAGTGGTTATCCTAGGGGTCTTAAAGGCAAAGAGATTCATATACTAGGACGAATTGTTGCCTTTGCAGATGTTTTTGATGCTCTAAGTTATTCTCGAAAATACAAAGGCGCTTGGAAGCTTGATAATGTTTTCTCTTTTATGCGTGCAGAAAAAGGGAAACATTTTGATCCTGTTATCGTAGATCTTTTTACAGATAATGTAGGTCTTTTTTTGGATATTAAAGATAACTTCAAAATATAATTTTTTAAATTTATTTTAAGTTTCTTATGCAAGAGTGGAGATGAAAAAAATATTGATAGTTGAAGATGATGTTGATTTAAACACTACTGTGTCTAAGTTTTTAAAACTTAAATCTTTTGAGTGTACTAGTGCATTTGATGGAAAAACTGCAATTGATATGGCATATGAACATAACTATGATTTGATTATTTTAGATGTAAAGCTTCCTTTTTTTAATGGCTTTAAAGTAGCTAAAAAAATCAGAGAAAATTCAAATATCCCCATAATCTTTCTAACATCTCTTAATGGTGAAAAAGATACAGAGAAGGGATTTTTAGCAGGTGGAGACGACTATATCACAAAACCTTTTTCACTTTCAGAGTTGCATCTAAGAATTGATGCCATTTTAAGGCGTATGTATAAAAATGAATCCAAGATATATATAAAACAAAATATTGTTTTTGATTCTCAAAATTTAACACTTTATAAAGACAATAAGCTTCTCCATCTTACACAAAAAGAGCTCTCTTTACTTATTCTATTTTTACAAAACAGAGATAAAATCTTAACTCGTCAAGAGATATTTGAAGCTATATATGACTACAATGAACAAGAGAATGAAGCATCTTTGAGAGTTTTTATAACAAAGCTGAGGAAAATCATTGGTAAAGAGAAAATTGAGACTATGAAAAATGTAGGTTATAGATATGTTGGGTGAGAGAAAATCCTTTCATAGGTTTCTTGTAGTTTATATTACCTCTTCTCTTTTTCTTCTAGGTATTGGAATATGGTTTTACTACAAAATGAGCTATCAAATGATTATAACTAACAATGTGTCTCAAATAAAGAAAGAGATAATTCTCTTCATAGAAAAAAATCAAAATAATCACTTTTTACGCACTAGAAAACACCCTCAATATCTTGATGCTCCTATTGCCATTTATATAAACAATCTCTTTAAATTTGGTTCATTTACACCTAAAGAGATAGACTTAAAAAAAGAAAAATTTATACATGATGCTAAAGTTTATTATGTCTTACATGAGTATAAAAGATGGGGGAAAATCTCTTTTGTTTCTTATAAAGATATTAGCAATGAGGTTGAAAAATTACAGATACATATCGCCCTATTTTTATCTATGAGTACAGTTTTTATTATCATTATTGCTTTTGTTTTAGGAAGAATATTTCTAAGACCTATGAAGGACACTATAGAATCTTTAGAAGAATTTATAGCAGACACAACACATGAGATAAATACACCACTAAGCAACATACTTATAAATATAGAATTAGCTCAAGAGCTCTATCCAATATGCAAGGAGAGCGAAGAGTTTAATAAGATTCAAAATTCAGCCTTTAGAATATCAAAACTCTTTAGAGATTTAAGTTTTGTTCGCTTTAAACATAAAAGGAAAATAGTTCTCGAAGTGCTTCATCTGGATGAAGTCATAGAAGAGAGATTACAGTTTTTCTCCTCATTTATAAAAAATAAAAAAATATACTTGATGAAAGATATAAAACCTATGGATATTGAGATAGACAGAGAGGATATAATTCGTATTCTTGACAACCTTCTCTCTAATGCGATTAAATACTCCCCAGAGAAAGAAAATCTACTTGTAAAACTCTCTCTTGAATGTCTAGAAGTAATTAACAGTGGGGAAATAAAAAACACCAAGCGGGTACTCGAAAAATTTGTCAGAGACAATAAAAATGAGGGTGGCTTTGGTCTTGGGCTCTACATAGTGCAAAAAATCTGCGATAACTATGGATATAAATTTAGCTTATCTTCTTTTAATGGCAAGATTTACAGTAAAGTATATTTTAGAAATTAACTTAGCATTAACACAGGGATGCGATAATATACTTATGGGCATCTCTAAAAACCCTAGGCACTCTCAGAGTATTTAGGGTTTTTTAGAGTTGCCCTTATATAAAAAACAAGGAATTTATCGTGAAAAAATCAACACTAATAGCAGCTACTTTAGTAGGCCTAGCAACAACCGTCTTTGCTTCACCAAGTGCAGAATCAATTTTTGATAGCAAATGCGCTATGTGTCATCTTAAGACGAGACCAACAGATAGAGCAAATATGATTGCTCCTCCTCTTATGGGTGTGATGCGACATGTAAAGATGGCATACCCCAAAAAGGATGAAGCTGTAAAATTCATAGTTGATTATGTGCAAAATCCTAGTAAGGACAAGGCTGTATGTATGCCACAAAAAATTGCTAGATTTGGGATTATGCCATCTCAAAAATCTAACATTTCTGAAAAAGAACTTCAAAAAGTATCTGAGTGGATGTTTGATAACTATCCACCTGCAAACTTTGGTGGTATGAGAAATCGCCCAAGTTTTACAATGTTTGATGCCAATGGAGATGGGGTAATCACTCAAGAAGAGTTTAATGCTTTTAGAGGGAAAAAAAGATGTTGCGCTAAAGGTGCTAAAAGGTAATTTGCAGTTACTCAGAATTTACTCAAAAGAAATTCATAAGAATGAATGCAATATTCTCCCTTATAACTTATAAACCGTAGCAATACTTTGAGCAAATTTTACATCTTCTCCTGCTTGAAGAGAGTAGTTAAAAAGACCTTTTTCAGAGAGAATGACAATGGTTGAGCCCATCTCAAAGCAGCCGAAGTCATCACCTTTTTTAAGGTGATGATTATAAAATCTATGTACTTGCATATTATCAACACTTGCATTGGTTTGAATTTTTGGTGCAAAACTTATCTGCATCTTTCCAACATTAAGCGCACCCACCATCACCATATAAAAACGCTTTCCTTGAGCAGAACACTCTAAAACAACACGCTCATTTTCAACAAATAGAGAATTGATGTTTTTAAGCGCTGGCATATTTACAGGATAGAGTTTCCCAGGAATATGAATAGCCTTGTGTATCTCCGCATCAACTGGCATATGATAACGGTGATAATCTTTTGGTGAGAGATACCAGTTACAATAATCACCCCCATGCACCAATGCCTTTGACTCATCTGAGATATTTTCACCCAAAAGTGAATCAACATCATAAGTCATTCCTTTAATCTGCATCGCAAGTGTATCTTCGATAGTGCCACGCTCGGAGATCAAAGCATCACAAGGTGAAATCATTACATGTAAGTCTTTATCAAACTCACGAGGTACCTTTAGATGACGCGTAAAAAGTGCATTTAAACTAGAATAAGACTCAGCTGCTTCAAATTCACTCATATCAAGCTTCATTAATTTTACATAGCTTTTATTAACTATTTTTTGAAACCATGGTGAAAACTCTATAGAGGCAAATGATCCAAAGCCTCTTGATATAATATTTGTAAAATGACTACTCATTAACTATTTTCCTTTATTTTTCTTTTTGCAATTTCTTCTACTAATACTGTGGCATAAGAACCCTTTGGAAGTGTAAAATGTAACTCCATCCAAGCCTCTTCTTCACGGTAATTTGCTTCACACTCTTCGGGGAAAATCCAAGCATACCGTCGTGCTCCATCTTCATCCATTTTCACATCATACTCTTCTTCTACAATGCGGGCTTGACCTTGCGAAGTTTTCACTCTTTTACCGCTTAAAAGACCAGTAGGGGAAATAAGTCGCTCATCAAAACGGGCAATCTCTTCATCTTTGTACTCCAAAGCAAAAAGCCTCCCATGCGGATAGTGCATCATCGTATCACCCTCTATCAACTTAAAAGGATGTTTCTGTTTTTTCATCCAAACAATATCATGTTCTGGCATATTTAAAAGAGCTTCTAATTCTGATACATCAAAACTATTAATAAGCTTACTAATTTCTATACGGCGACTCAGCCAAAGATTAAAAAGGTGACTTTGATAAGCACTCACATACATTTTACGCATCTTGACATTACGCTCTTTGAGCGTTTTTTCAACAATGCCTTGACCTTTTTTATAGTTATCTCCAAACATGCCAAATCGCTGATAGCCAAAATAGTTTGGTATTCCATGTGCCTGAATGCTACGCAGTGCCTCTTTAATTTTTTCAGCAGCAACAGGAGTGACTTTTTTAAGACGAATAAAAAAACGATTTGCCCGTAGATGCCCTATTCGTATCTTATTATTATGATAAAAACGATCTAAAATTTTGATTTTTTCATGATCAAAAGTGCCAAGCTTCTCTTCATGTATTTTCAGTAGTGAGATATACTGCTTTGTCATGGCATTTTTATCTTTAAGACCTGCGTAACCAATTTCACGCTCTTTTATGCCTAAATGTTTAGCAATAGCGCTGAGCATATCCCAAGTAGTGAGATCTTTTTTTCTTACATGTAAGATAAGATGCTCACCTTCTCCACTCCACTCATACAGAGGAACTTCCTCAACAACAAAATCTCTAGGAGTTTGTCTAAAATGAAAAGGTATAGAGGCATGGTCTAAAAAATAGAGTCTATCCATAAATTCTTCTTTAAAAATGGTGTGCTTTGCAAGAGTTTCTAAAACGACCTCGTTTTACCTCTGCAAAGATTGTAAGCGGTACTCGCAACTGTTTCGCCTTGCGTATCAATGCAAGACGACTGCGCCTATCTACTGCGATAAGCATCTCATACTCTTCTCCGCTACAGCCTAGTGATTTTGATATCTTTTTATCAAAATGAAATCCGCAATGATTTAATTTTGATAACTTTTCTAAATCACTAAAAAGACCATCAGAAATATCCATACCCGCGCGAAGCAATCTTCGGCTAGAGTAGATAAACCTATCTCTTACATGCAAGGAGATAAAACGGCTTTTTGCATGTAAAGAAGCACCACGCATAACTCGCTTCAAATCGCGTTGCGATGTGCCTAGTTTTCCTGTATATGAAAGTAAATCACCTCTTTGTAAACCTTTACGGTATAATGGTTTATCTGACTCTGAAATAATTGTTACTGTGATGTCTAATTTCGTATTTGAAATAGTGTCGCCACCGATAATTTCAATAGAAAACTTCGCTGCAGTCTCTTGAAAACCCCGTGCTAATTCTCTCATCTCATATCTTGTCAATGTTTTGGGCATAGCAACACTCAAAAGTGCATATTTTGGCTTTGCATTCATGGCAACTGCGTCTGAGATATTTACCATCATTGCCTTTGTGGCAATCTGATAGGGACTTAACCACTCTCTTTTAAAGTGTACATTCTCAAAAAAAGCATCTTTAGAGAAGATTTGCGTACCTACAACTGCGCCATCATCACCGATACTACGGCTATAACGACCCATACAGCTGATAAAAAAATCTTCACTATTCACTATTAAAACACTTTCAAGACAATTTAAAATCGCAATTATACCCTTAGAGTCTAATTTTTGATATAAACTTGCTTTATTTTAGCAATAAATGCTATTATTCTAAACAAACTCCTAAGGTTCTCTATGAAATTCTCTATCAAGAATTTATTCTCTTCTGTTATAGGTATTTTATCACTCTTTGTCCTCCTGTTGGCTTTTATTGGGCTTATTATGTTTAGTGAGCATAATTCGCAAAAGCAGATTTCAATTTTACAAAAGCATCGTACAGAGATTCAAGCTATTAGCAATATTCAGGCCGAAGATACAGCCTTAGCAATGATTGAATTTCAGAGCATAAGTGTTGAACTTACTCATAATTTAGCAACATATCTTGAAACATTTGATGCATTTGATCCTATAGTTTTTCTCTCTACTAGCGATTGCGACAGTGAAAATTTTAAAATATTTCAAAATATGACACTACAATATCTTGCGAGTGCAAAAAATTTCATCAAAGATCAGAGCTCTAAACAGAGCAAAAAGCAATATGATGAAAATTACACTATGCTTAATACTATGATTATAGATATGCTAATGCAACGCATAAGTGCTGAACATAAGCAATTTTTTATTCGAGAGATGATTGTTTATGCTTCTGTTATTTTTGGTCTGATTTTCTTATTTCTAATCTATAAAAAGCTCAACATTGTACTTACTGATATAGAATCACTCTATGGTCTTACTTCTAAAAAGAGTAATTATCAAGTTCGAACTATTGAGGTAGAAAGTATCTTATTGAAATTTAATAAAAGTTCCACTGCACAAACAGACAATCCTAAGCATATCGACTCTCTTACAAAGCTAAAGAATTTACAAGGTTTTATTCATACATTCAACTCTTCAAAAACGTATCAAAAGCATAATGCAGTCACTATCTGTATGTTTGAAATTGACAACTACATCCTATTGAAAAGAAAATTTAATAGTGAATTTTTAGATTCTGTACGAAAAAAAATTGCATTTATTCTATCTTTACATGAGCAGCCCGTAGATATTATCGCTAGTTTAGAAGAGTCGAAATTCATCTTGCTTTTAGGGCGTAATTCTAAAGGTGAAGCTCTTCAAGAGTGTGAGAGAGTACGACAAAGTATTGCTGATACTTTTTTCAAAGTTCCTCATGGTGAAAAAGTTAGCATTACAGTTTCAGGTGGATTTATAGTGAAACCTAACAATAAAAATATTACTGATTCTATAGAGCATACACGCGATATTCTTAAAAAAGCTCAAGACAAAGGTACTAATCATATTGCACAGCTTCGTGATTTTGCAGAAAAATTTTAGACTTTCTGCTACTTTTAGTAACAAAAAACTATTCACTCATTGTTTACAATGAGTGAATTGGTAACAAAAAAATTAAACCTCACCTTGTAAGCTATTTTTATTCATCCGTCAGCTATCTCACGCTATAATCAACTACTTATTAACTACTAAGGAATGTGTATGAGTATCCCTATACATACTTACGATGTCGTCATCGTTGGTGCTGGACTTGCAGGATCTACTGCAGCTCGCGAACTAGAAAAAGAAGGTAAAAATGTTGCCGTTATTACAAAACTTCACCCATTACGTAGCCATTCAGGTGCTGCGCAAGGTGGAATTAATGCGGCCTTGAGTAATGAAGACTCTGTTGAACTTCACGAATTTGACACAATAAAAGGGTCTGATTATTTAGCAGATCAAGATGTTGTAGAGCTTATGTGCAAGGAAGCGCCAGAGACAATTCGCTGGGCAGAACGCATGGGCGCGGCTTTTAGTCGTAACAAAAACGGAACTATTGCCCAACGCCCTTTTGGTGGGCAATCATCACCACGCGCATGCTATGCAAAAGATCGTACTGGCCTAACACTTTTACAAACTGTGTATGAGCAAGCACTCCGCTCAGGTGTAAAATTCTGGGATGAGTGGTACGCTGCTGATATCATTTACAAAGACGGGAAAGTGAGTGGCGTGGTTGCTTTTAATATCCGCAACATGGAAAAAGCGATCTTTAACGCAAAAGCTGTTATGTTCGCAACGGGTGGTTATGCTCGCTCATTTAAAATCAACTCAAATGCTCATGCAAATACTGGTGATGGGCTCTCTATTGTAGCGCGTCACGGTCTTCCATTAGAAGATATGGAATTTGTACAGTTTCACCCATCAGGACTTTCGGGTAATGGTGTTTTAATCTCTGAAGCAGCTCGTGGAGAAGGAGGAAGACTTTTCAACTCTCTAGGTGAGCGCTTTATGGAAAAATACGCGCCTAATAAACTTGAACTTGCTTCTCGTGATGTAGTGAGTCGTGCCATTATTAATGAAATCCGTGAAGGACGTGGCGTTGGTCCACGCAAAGATGCGGTTTATATTGACTTGGTTCACCTAGGAAAAGAGTTAATTATGGAGCGTCTCCCAGAACTCCGTGATCTTGCTATCTGTTTTCTTGGTCTTGATATGATTAAAGAGCCTATTCTTATTAGCGCAACTGCGCACTACTCCATGGGTGGCATTCCTGTTGATATGGATGGTCATGTTCGTCAAAATAATACTGACTTTGTTGACGGATTCTACGCAGCAGGTGAAACAGCGTGTTCTAGTGTTCATGGAGCTAACCGCCTTGGTGCAAACTCAGTTCTTGAAGCACTGTTTTTTGGTCGTCATGTGGCTCAAACAATTCTTAAAGACTTGGAGACGCTCACCCTTCGCAAAGCAAGTGAAGAAGATGCAGACACAATGATAAATGAAGTTGAAGCAATTCTCACTCAAAATGGAACAGATACTGTTCCTGGACTGCGTGATGAACTACAGCAGAGTATGACAGATAATGCAGGTGTATTTAGAGTTGAAGAGTCACTGGCTAAGCAGGTGAAAATTATTAAAAAACTACGCAAACGTTTCCAAGAAAATTGCCGTATTGATGATAAGTCAAAAATCTTCAATACTGACCTTCAAGAAGCTATCGAACTTGGTCACATGTTAGATTATTCACTCTTTATTGCGCAGAGTGCTTTAGCACGCAAAGAGAGCCGTGGCGCTCACTTTAGAGAAGATTTCAACACGCGTGATGATAAAAATTTCCTCAAACATACTATGGCATACATGGATGAAAATGGCGATCTTAGACTTGATTACATGGATGTCACTCTTGGCAAACATGAACTCAGAGAACGAACGTACTAAGGAGCAATAAAATGGATAATAATAGTATTACAACACAAACAATTACATTTAAAGTGTTCCGATTCAATTCAGAAACTGATTACCTCCCTTATTACAATACGATAGAGATGGAAGTTACTTCTGAAGAGGTTGTTCTTGATATCTTAAACCGTATCAAATGGGAACATGATGGAAGCTTTAGTTACCGTCGTAGCTGTCGTCACGGAATTTGTGGCGCTTGTGCTATCAAAGTTAATGGTAAAGGTGTTCTCGCTTGTAAAGAGCGTATGAATGATATGATTGCACTTTTTGGAACGCAATTAACACTTGAGCCACTCAGCACGAAGCGTGCTATCAAAGATATGATTATTGATAAAGAGGACTTCTGGGATAAGCACGAAGAGGTTGAACCTTATCTTGTCTCTCATATTGATGAACACCCAGAGATGGAGTGTGCGGTCTCACCTGCAGAGGCAGATGCACTGCTTGACTCTGATTTGTGTATTCAATGTGGTCTTTGCCACTACTCATGCCCTGTTGTGGAGGTTAATGATGCCTTTATAGGACCTGCTGCCTTCGCAAAAGCTTTTCGTTTTAATGCTGATGTCCGCGATGATGGTGTTGATGAGCGTATCGGTATCATTAACGAGCCAGGTGCTGGTGTCTGGGATTGTGTTAAATGCTTTGAGTGTGCGGAAGTATGTCCAAAAGAGGTCAATCCAATCGAGAAAATCACAAAACTACACAACCAAATATTTGAGCGTGGAGATGCACTCAATAATGTGGCAACACGTCACGCGGTTGGTTTCGCACACTCAATCAAAAAGCATGGTCTTCTTGATGAGGGTGAGCTAGTTCGCTACTCTGAGGGTAATATCGGTGTGCTCAAACACATTCCTGTTGCACTCAAAATGTTCAAAAAAGGCAAAATAGTCCTTCCATGGGATATGCCTAAATCAGATAATCTTGATGAGATTCAAAAACTTGTTAAATCTTCATCAACAGTAAAATTTTAAGGAGTCATGAGTATGGGAAAATTACAATATGCACTTTTTACAGGATGTACAGCAAAAGAGAGTACGCCTGAGCAGCTTATGTCAACTTATGCAGTAGCTAAAAAACTTGATATAGAAATCGTTGAGCTTACAGAAGCTAGCTGTTGCGGCGCTTCTCATTTACAAGATTATGATGATTTTCTTTCATTAGTTTTAAATGCACGCAATATTGCTTATGCTGAAAAACAAGGTATGACGATGATTACTATCTGTAATACTTGTCAATTAAACACAGCCATGACCAAACATCGTCTTGATAATGACGCTAAACTTAAAGCACGCGTTAATGAAAAGCTTAAAGAAGTTAATTTAGAATACAAAGGTACTTCGCAAATCAAACACTTTTTATATGCAATCATAGATGACTTTGGTCTTGAAAAGCTAAAAGCCATGGTGACAACACCGCTGAGTCAATTTAATATTGCTCCTTTTTATGGCTGTCATAACCTCCGCCCTTCTGAACTGCAAGCAGGAGACAATCCTTATGTCCCTACTTCACTTGATGATCTTATCATCGCTTGTGGTGGTGCAAATGTTGATTATGAAGAGAAAAACAAATGTTGCGGCTTCCATGTTGAGCTTCAAGCGCCTCATACTGCCGCAGTATTAACAGGAAACGCTCTTATGGGTGCAATCGATCAAAACGCTGACTGGATGGTAACACCGTGTCCTCTTTGTCACCTCAAACTTGATACTCAAGCAGACCACGCTGGCAAAGCTGTAGGGCGTGAATTAGAAATTCCTGTTCTACATATGCAACAGATGGTAGGTCTAGCGCTTGGTTGTTCAAACGAGGAGCTAGGTCTCAAGCACCACGTTACAGACGTAAATTTTATATAATCATTTTCCCCTCTTCGGGGATTCTCGCAAGTGTCATTGCAAACAAATGTAAAACAATCTATTAAAATCATCGAATATATTGGATAAATTATGACAGGATCAGTAGAAATAATCTCATGGAATGTCAATGGCATTCGAGCCGTAGCAAATAAAAATGCCCTAGACTGGGTTAATAAGCGCAAGCCAGACCTTCTTTTTTTACAAGAGATAAAAGCTTTGCCCGAACAGATACCAGAAGAACTTTTTAGTGATTACTCTGCCTTGCATGTAAACTCTGCTGAAAGAAAAGGCTATTCTGGCACTATGAGCATCTCTCATTTCGCTTCAGATAAAAGCTTTACATGTAAGGATATTGATACTCTTAATGAAGGTCGAATTATTGAAAATCATTATGGCGATATTGTTTTTTTTGGTATCTATTTTCCTAATGGTCAAAAAGATGAAGAGCGTCTTGCCTATAAGATGAAATTTTATGATGATTTTTTAAACTACTGCGATAATCTCCGTAATGAGGGGAAGTCTATCGTCTTTTGTGGTGATGTAAATACTGCACACAGAGAGATAGACCTAAAAAATCCAAAAGCCAACTCGAAAACTTCAGGTTTTTTACCGATAGAACGCGCGTGGATTGATAAAGTTATAGAACATGGTTATATAGATACATTTAGATATGTTCATGGTGATGTTGAAGATGCTTACAGTTGGTGGAGCTATCGCTCTGGAGCACGCGCAAAAAATGTTGGCTGGAGAATTGATTATTTTTTTATCTCTGATGATTTAGCTGAATGTTTAGAAGATGCTTTTATTCTAGAAGATATTATGGGTTCTGATCATTGTCCTGTAGGAATTAGACTTTCGATTTAAGAAACTATTCGAAATAAATCTGGATTCTGGAAAATAAAATAGAAATTATTGAGTATCTTAATCAGGTTAGAAAATAGCAGAAGAGCTGATAGATGATATTTAAAAATAAATTATGCTAAAATATATAATATATAAGTGCCCAACCATAGTTTTAATTGTGAAGATTAGAAAATAAATTTGATTACATGTAAGGAGAATATTTGTTAAATTTTAAATCATTTTTTCAACTTCTAAAAGAGTCGTTTCGAGATCTAGTTCCTATTATTCTTGTTATTCTCTTTTTTCAACTAGCTATTATTCAAGCTGTCCCTGAAAATTGGCTCTCAACTGCCATTGGATTAGCGATTGTTGGTGTTGGTCTTGCAGTCTTTTTGCTCGGTCTTGAAGTTGGAATCTTTCCTGTAGGTGAAAAACTTGCCTCTGATTTCGCCCATAAAGATTCTACTTTTTGGATACTGCTTTTTGGTTTTCTTATCGGATTTGGTACAACTATCGCTGAACCAGCACTCTATGTTATCGCTGTGAAAGCCGCAAGTATTAGTAGTGGTCGCATAGATGCTGACCTTTTACGCCTTGTAGTCGCTTTTTCTGTGGGTTTTGCCATTCTTTTAGGTGTCTGGCGTATCATCAAAGGTCATCCTATTCACTACTATATCATTAGTGGCTATATCTTAGTTGTCAGTACAACTGCCTTTGCTCCTCATGAGATTGTAGGTCTTGCATATGACCTTGGAGGTGTCACAACATCAACAGTCACCGTGCCTCTTGTTGCCGCCTTGGGAATAGGACTCGCTTCTACGATAAAAGGTCGCAATCCTATTCTTGATGGTTTTGGACTTATCGCATTTGCTTCTTTGACTCCTATGATATTTGTTCAGATATATGGTATTGCTGTTTATGAGTTAGTTGACGCTGTGCCAAATATCACGCTCGTAGCAGAGGAGTTCATAGAGGCAAAAAGTGTTATCCCTGAAATCACTTTTTTAAATCTACTCAGTGGTCTTTTTCATGTTTTTCAAGATGTTATCCCTATCTTGGCTATCATTTTCTTTTTTCAATATGTCGTTATTAAAAAACCGATTGAAAATCTTAAAGAGGTTCTTATAGGTTTTGGACTTGTTGTTATCGGACTTGATGCTTTTATCGTAGGTTTGGAGATGGGGCTTTTCTCACTTGGTGAGACTATGGCATATCAACTTACACAAGGGAGTAGCACACTTATCATCTATATTTTTGCCTTTGCTATTGGTTTTTCTACAACGATGGCAGAACCTGCCCTCTCAGCCATCGCGCGTAAAGCCAAAGAGATTAGTGATGGAAAAGTAAATGACTTTATTCTTCGACTCTTTGTTGCCTTTGGTGTGGCAATAGGTATTGGCTTAGGTGCATTTAGAATTGTTGATGGTGGGCATATTGTTTATTACATTGTTGTGGGCTACGCCCTTGTTATTGCACTGACTTTTATCGCACCAAAATATATCATCCCCATCGCTTATGATAGTGGTGGAGTGACAACTTCAACAGTTACCGTTCCGCTTGTTGCTGCCCTTGGACTTGGTCTTGCCACCAATATACCTGGGCGTGACCCCCTTATAGATGGTTTTGGCTTGATTGCCTTTGCTTCACTTTTCCCTATGATTACAGTTATGCTTTATGGGGTAATAACTGATAGACTTGGCGTAAAAGGTGTGCATGAAAAAGAAGAAGAGCATATCGCGGAATTGCGTCACGCTATCGAAGATGCAAACAACATGGGTCTTACCACAGTAAAAATCGAAGGAACAGATCAGCGTCACTCTTATAAGATGCGTTTTTCATCAGTGCATATCATCGTACCACATCGTAAAAAAGATCGTGCACTTATCGCTGCTAAAGAAGCAGGAGCGACAGGAGTAACTATCATGGATGCTCACGGTATGGGTCTTGAGGAGATGGATAATTTCTACAATAGACTCGAAGCTGACAACACTGATGCAAATCTTATGTTTTTAATTCCAAGTAAAAATGTAGATGAAGTAATTAAACATGTTATGCATGAGTTAGACATTGTCGGAGAGGGAGCAGGCATTGCCTACGCTTACCCTATCACTCACCTCAAAGGCATCTCTTTAAGAAATGAACATATCTAAAATCTTACATCTTACATGTAAGGTTTTATTTTGCCTTGGGTCGAAAGACCTTTACAACTTCTTCATTGCACTCCAAATAAGGCCCTTCAATCAAATCAATGCAGTAAGGCACTGCTGGAAAAACAGCGTCCAAGCACTCTCGAATTGACTTAGGCTTCCCAGGAAGATTAATAATCAGAGATTTTCCTCTAATTCCAGCAGTTTGACGCGAAAGAATGGCAGTAGGCACATACTGTAAACTAACCTGACGCATCAACTCCCCAAAACCTGGCATCATCTTTTGGCAGACATTTTCAGTCGCTTCTGGAGTCACATCTCTAGGTGCTGGACCCGTTCCACCTGTTGTAACAACAAGGCAACAAGACTCATTATCACATAACTCGATCATACTGTTTTCAATCTCATCTTGATTATCAGCGATACAACGATATACAATCTCAAATTTACTCTTTAAATAATCTTTCATAGTATCTTGAATCGCTACTCCTGAAATATCCTCATAAATTCCTGCACTTGCTCTGTCTGATGCTGTTATCACACCAATTTTAATTTTATTCATTTATTCCTCCAATAGAAAATGATTTGCATTTTTAATATAATATGTTGTACTAAAAGGGAGAAAAAATTCTTTTGCTGCCAATACATCAATAACAGCATCTTTTTCGCCTAAATAGACTTCTATCTCTATGCCTTTTTGTGCAATATCTTGTAAAATATCTTCACTCCACTTAAAATAGAGCAACTCCTCTAACTCTTGTGTAGTTGTTTTTACATGTAAAGTCTTTCTTTCACTGTAAGGTGAAAAACTGTTCTTCACAAAGGCTTTAAGATAACTCTGTTCATCTTTTTTATAGCCAATCATCTGCAAACGCTTAAATTTCTCTGACTTATTTTGAAAAAAGGCAGGAGAAAAGAGTTGCAAGGCATCTATGCGTGTCTTAGCGTGGCTTACATGTAAGAGTGCTTTGATGGCACCGTAACTAAATCCTGCTACGCAATAAGCGGAACTATTTATATACGGTGTAAAAAACTCTCTCTCATCGCGTAGAGAAAATCCACTATAAAAAATCATTAACAATCTTTTTAACAAGTGCTTTTGAGATACTTTCATACTCCATCAAGACATTTTCAATAGCTTCTAAAAGTTCCTCTTTCCCACTTAAAAGTTTTTTTGTTTCAGCATAAAGTGTATCAAGCATGAGTGGTTTTTCTGATGTATCTGGGATAAGTGATGAACCCATCGCGTATGTCTCTATCATATCGGCTACAAGTTGCCTTGCTTCTTGTATGTCTGAGGCTGCATTTGTAGCATGTTCGTTAAAAGCCAAATCACAAGAGGCCATTCCAGCGAGATACATCTGAATACGCGCCACTATCTCATGGCGTAAAAGAGGCTGAGAAATAGGAGGCTGCATAGTATCACTTGTGAGCGTAATCTTCTCAAAAGGCATATCAAACCAAGTCGCAACCAAGGCTTTTCCAGCCTGATAGCGAGCACGATAGCGTTTTTGTTCTTGATTTAAAAGTGGAATTCTGCGTTTTCCAAACATCACTTTCTCTTTAACTGCTTGAAAATGCTGAGATGTTACATGTAAGTCATTTTGACGCAGAGATAGAAGCGCTGCTTCATTGACAAAGGCGGCTAATGCTGCTCCACTAAAGCCTGTACTCATAGCACCTATCTCTTCTGGTTTTATATTATTTGGAATATTTTTAAGATATTTTCCTACTATCGCTTCACGCTCTCTTGGTGTTGGTAATTCTACAAAGATTCGTCTATCAAAACGCCCTGCTCTTAAAAGTGCACTATCCATAACTTCTATATTATTTGTAGCAGCAACAACAACCACGCCACTACTCTCTTCAAATCCATCCATCTCTGTGAGGAGTTGATTAAGAGTCGCTTCACGCTCATCATTACGCGTGCCATCGCGTTTTTTCCCTACCGCATCAATCTCATCTATAAAGATGATGGACGGGGCACTTTTTTTCGCGGCATTAAAAAGTGCATGCACGCGTTTAGCTCCCATCCCTACATAAATTTGGACAAAAGAAGCACCGCTTTGATAAAAAAATGGCACCTCCGCCTCAGAAGCAACCGCTTTCGCAATCATAGTTTTTCCAACACCAGGAGGACCTACAAGTAAAACGCCCCTAGGCATACGTGCGCCAAAATTGTGATAACGCAGAGGATTTTTTAAAAAATCAATAATCTCTTCAAGCTCTTCTTTGACTTCTCCAACGCCACCAATATCAGAAAACTTTACATTTGAGCGTGAGGGAGTAAAGGTCTGATCCTCTTCTTGCATCTGTGGTGAGAGCGTCTCTTTTGAGCGAGGAGTTTTTACATGTAAAGAGTGTTTTTGCCACCATCGATACAAAAGACTTCCTAAGCCTAAAAAGAGAACTAGAAGCAGTAAAACTATAATAATTTGAGAGCTATGAGAGACCTCTATCTTGACACTTCTAAGCATTTCAGGTTTTATTTGAGAGCGTCCAATCTTATAAATATCTCCATCTGTAGAATAAAAATAGAGAATTTCATTTGCCAAAACAGCTTTTTTCACCATCTTTGAAGCGATAAGGGTGCGTATCTCTTGTAAAGAAGCAGATTGTGAATTGTCTTTGAGTATTGCAAATAAGATAAGAGCAATGACTACAAAAGCAGAAACATAAAGGATAATGCGATTTTTTTTAGAATTGAGCATAATTATTTTCTTTCAAGATAGTATAGTTTTCAATACTTTTCCACTCGCCACGAATATCTTCATCTGATTGTATAATTATCTTATTATAAAATTGATCATACCCTTGGTATAGTCCTTCTTTTTCACTCTCTATGAGCACTTCTAAAAGCCCATTATGTGCTTGACGAAAATTGAGATTGTTTGTGTCTATCAAAGATTGAAGCTCTTGCATACGAAGTTTAGAAACAGTGCCATTTACTTCAGGATTCATGCTCGCTGAGGGTGTACCATCACGCTTAGAGTAGGTAAAAGCGTGGATATGTGTGAGAGGAATATGCGCGATATTTTCCATTGCCTCTTGCCATCTCGCTTCACTCTCACCAGGATGTCCTACGATAAAATCAGTCCCAAGAGCAAAGCCTTTTTCTGCGATAGTATTAAAAAGCTTTACATCACTTTCAAACTTATTGCGTCTGTTCATTAGTTTAAGCATCTCTCTTGAGGTGTGTTGTAAAGCGATGTGAAGATGGCGCTCAAGCCACGGTTCCGTTATAATCTCCATAAACTCATCATTAATCTGGATAGGCTCTAATGAGCCAAGACGGATACGCCGTACACCGCGAACAAGACTCATCTTTTTCATCAGTGAAGCGATAGAGCTATGCGTGTTTTGTCCGTAACTGCCGATATTTGTCCCCGTTAAGATAAACTCTCCAAAGCCATTACCTGCTAAGATACGCACCTGCTCCAAAATCTGCGCCTCATCAAGTGAGCGTGAATCTCCGCGAACATAAGGGATAATACAGTAGCTGCACCGAAAACTACACCCCTCTTGTATCTTGATAAACGCCCTGCTCTTACCGACAAACTCTGCCACTATCGCATCATCAACAAAGTTTAGATCCCCAAGCCTATAAAAACGCTCCTCATTTTTTAAAAGTGAATTTATTTTGCTCTTTTCACTCTGTCCAAAGACTCCAAAAACACGCTCACTCTCAAAAAGGGATTCGCCTTTTGTGTGCGCTCCACACCCTGTAAGATAGATGCGTGCTCGTGAGTTTTTTTCTACATGCGAGATATAAGAGCGCACAGAACTATCAGCCCCATTTGTGACTGTGCAAGAGTTTAAGATGATGACATCTGCACTGCTTTCATCTTGCGTAATCTCATAATCTTGAAGTCCGCTCATCATCACTTGAGAGTCAAAAACATTGGTGCGACACCCAAAGGTTTTAAAATAGACCTTAGGCTTCATGAAGCTCCTCTTCAAGGTCAGCGGCTATCTTCTTATGCCGCTCATTATTGATATGAAGACGCTGTGTAGGGTAAGCAATCTGTATATCATCTTCGGCGTTAAAAGCATCAACAATATCACCAGAGATAACACTACGCAAGGTGAGTGTAGCGTAGGCATTTGTCAAATACCAGCAACTAATACGCATCCCATTATCTTCTATAAAGTGAAAGATTCGTGGCTCAACATTGGTATTTTTAAGATTATATCGACTACGGAGCTTATTGAGCTGTTTGCGGGTGATATCTGTGTAACCCTTAGCATACTTACGAGTAATCTCTTTGGCGATATGAATCGCTTTTTTATGATTTGAGTCAAAAGTGATAGTCAAATCTACTCCATCCCAAACTGTTTTTAAAGAGTGGTGCGAATAGTTGGCGATAAGCGAGGTAAAAACATAGTTATTTGGCACAAAGATGATGCGACCAGCGCGGCGGTTGTGATTGTAAGAGGTGAGTGTAATATCTTCTAAGATGGTGATACGAAGCAGAGAAACATCCATCACATCACCAACATATATCATCCCATCTTTCTCCACTCGGATGCGATCACCAACATGGATAGAGCCACCAAAAACGATAACCATCCAGCCTAGGATGCTCATAAACCAATCCTTCATAGCAATAGCGATACCAGCAGAGGCAAAGCCTAGTACGGTGGCAAGATAGCCAAGCTTATCCATATATGAGAAAAAAATTATCAATATAATTAATGTAATATTAATAAAGGTAATAATCTTATTTGCCATATAAAAACGTTCGTTATCGGTAATATATTTTTTAATAATCAACTTCACAATTAAAAAGATAAAGATTAAAACCCCTATTGTTATGCCAAGATTAAAAAGTCTAACAACTTGGAGTTTTATATCTTCTTCAACTTGGAGTTTTAGTTCATTTATACGCTTTTGATAAACATCAACTGTTGTATTTAATGTTTCAAGAGCATTTTCAAACTTGTGAAGTTTTTTACTTGTAGCGTTGATGGCATCTTTATAAGCAGAGGCATTATCATCTAATTTCTGAAGTTCAAGCAGTGTCTTTTTCTTCTCTCTTAGGCTAACAACTAACTGCTTTAACTCATTACCACGAGCAACATACTCTTCATAAGATGAATTAAGTTGCTTATTAAAAGAGATTCCTGTAAAAATATCAAAAGGGTTTGTAATTTGGGGGATAGCTGTAATCTCATTAGGTTTCAAAAGAGAGGCAAAAGGAGCTTCGCTATGCTCTTTAAAAAGACTGAGTTGATCTTTAAGACGCAACTCTTTACTCATAAAAAGATCGAGATTTTCTTTGTCATGAGAGTCTTTACCATATTTTGAAAGTTCCTCAATAATCTTCTGTGTCTTCTCAAGTGCTGCGCGTACATCAACAAATTTTAGATAAGAGCTATAGCTATTAATCCATACACTCTCTTTAGACAACTCTTTATTGCTACGACTTAAATCAATTTTCAAACGGCGTATCTTTTCGTTTTTTTTAGCTTGAATTTGTGCTAAACGCTCATTTTCAATCTTTTTAGCTTGAAGAAGTTTTAGCTGTGCTGTATTGGTCTCGTTAACATCAACAATTTCCGCCCCTAAAGAGAGAGTTAGAAACACTAGAAAGATAAAAAATCTCATATTAAGATTCTTTGTATGTAGTTAAAACTTTTTTGATTAGCTCTGCATCGATATCATCACGCATCACCACACCACCTAAATGCTTAGCAATTATAAATGTTATGGAGCTATCACTGCTTTTTTTATCAAGAAAAAAAGTTTCATAAAAAAGTTCTACATCTACAATATCATAAGTCGTAGGAAGCGCATAATGCTCTAAGAGTTTTTTTATTCGCCCTGCTTCATCTTGAGTCATTAGACCTAATTCACACGCAACATCATTTGCCATAGTCATCCCAATGGCGACACTTTCACCATGAAGATACTTAGTGTATTTTGTCTCATTTTCAATCACATGCCCAAAAGTATGCCCATAATTTAAAGCGGCTCGCAAGCCTCGCTCTTTTTCATCTTGAGCCACCACCCACGCCTTTGTTTTGACTGCTTTTTCTATGGCAATTTTCATTAACTCTTCATCGTGTATATCGTTTTTTTCAAGCCACTCAAAAAACTCTTTATCAAAAGTAACTGCCATCTTTACTATCTCTGCAACACCTGCTGCAAATTCGCGCTTAGGGAGTGTTTTTAAAAAATGAGGATCAATATAAACTGCTTTAGGCTGATGAAAAGCGCCTATGAGATTTTTCCCAAAACGGTTATTTATCCCTGTTTTACCACCAACACTTGCATCCACCTGTGAAAGAAGCGTAGTAGGCACTTGAATAAAATCAATCCCTCTTTGATAAACGCTCGCTACAAAACCAGTCATATCTCCAATAACACCGCCACCAAAGGCGATAAGCATCGAGTTTCTATTGAAACGGTGGTTAAAAAGATCTTCTAAAATAATATTTAAACTCTCTAAGTTTTTATAATTTTCACCATCAGGCACAGTAATAATATAAACTTCTGAAGCCTCTATCTTTTCAAGAAGATACGCAAGATGCAATCCTGCAACTTTAGGATTTGTAACAATAGCAACTTTAGTTTTTAGGGTAATTTTTTGAAGTGAATCAATAATAATTGGATATGAATTATCAACTTCATGTTTTAAGGCAATATTAACAGTCATAGCAAGCATCTTTTTTTTAGCCTTATAATACTTGCTTTTGACTTAAACAAATGTGAAAATAACCCAAATTATGTATTGTATAATTTGGGTTAGATGCGAACGGGAATAAATATTTGATGATAAGCATCTAAATGTTCATATAATCTTTCGCTATCGGTAGATGCCCACGAAAACATATCGCGAGAAATAAGTTTTTCCGTAAAAGGCAGGCACTGTAAAAAGTTCTCTCTTTTTTGAAGTTCTCTAATAGGATTATCTGATATTTTCGTAATTTTAATCGTTTTTGAAAAAATAGAAGAGAGGCTACGAAAATGCTCAATTACTTGCTCTTTTTCACTCTGATTTTCATTAAGATAATTGACAAGTTCCATATTGTAGCTCATCTGTTCAGCGATATCGAAAATAGCAGTAGAAACCTTTTCAAAATCACGATTATCTGTTAAAAGTAAAACCGCATCTTTAAGATTTTCAAGTGAGCGCAAGCCCAACTTAATAACAGGGATATTGCATTCATACAATACAGAACGAACATGTTCACAATGAAACATATTTTTAGAAACTATCACTAAACCTACATGATATGATTTAATATCATCTAATATGATATTTTCAATATCACTCTCATCGTAGTTAATATCAATTGCCACGGTATCACTACGGTATGTTTTTATTTTGACTAGAAGCTCTATGTCTCCTGGGTTTATCACTTTTAATATCATTGAGTTTGAAGCAAAATGCTTATTAAGATACAGAGCATTTTCTAACATCTCAATAATATCTTCAGGCTTATCAGCAGTCATATCTATATAAAAATAAAGATTGCTTCCAAAAGGTGCAGGAAATTGTCCAAGTTCACGCTTTATAGTCCTATGCACCGACTTTAATACCGCAGGTTCTCCTACTAAGAGAAGTAAATCATTGGGATGAATCATGGTCTTGGGTGTAGGAAGTTTGAGTTCATTATTTCTATAAATTGCAACAATACGCCAATTTTTCTGCTCAATCACTCCAATGTGTCGATATACAAAAGTACTCGCAAAAGGGACAAGCACCTCCATTATCTCACCCTCACCTTTTCCAACATTTTGTGCGATAACAGGAACATTAGGTAAAAAGTCTATCATTCTTGAGGCGAGAAGTTCATTAGAATTTATATAATGCGTGTATTGATCTTCGTCTTGTGTATTAAATTGATCAAGAACAATAATACGAAGAAGTTTTTTGAAAGCACGAATATTTTTCACTGTATACTCAACATCAGTCTTGCTCTGCATCGTTATAATAACTTGCAAAAATTCCATTTTTAAAATATTAGTCAATTTATGAGAACTTGTAGGATCAAAAGCGAAGAATTTAAACTGCTTAGGATTAGCATTTGGATGTTCGCGCTCTTTAGGCTCAATAACATAATAGATATTTTCACTCGTATAAGTAGCGATAACACGATCAATAAAGTGTGCCCCAATGGCACCATCGGCAATAAGTAATATTTTTTTCATTGCGTGATTATACCATTTTTATAACATTTAGATAAAATGTCATAAAAATTAAAGATTAGCTATGCAATTTACTCTTGAAGCCACTAGTGATAAAGCTCGTGCTTGTACTATCACTACCGCGCACTCTACAATACAAACACCTGTTTTTATGCCTGTTGGAACTGTTGGTTCTGTTAAAGCGCTTGATATGGCAGATATGATGGAGATACTTGATACTAAAATTATTTTAGCAAATACTTACCATATGTATCTACGCCCTGGCTCTAAAACTGTTGATACCATGGGAAAACTTCATGGATTTACTACTTACAATCGTAGTTTTTTAACTGATAGTGGTGGTTTTCAAGCTTTTAGTTTGAGTGATATTTCTAAACCTACTGAAGATGGAATCGAATTTCGTAGTCATATTGATGGTTCAAAGCATTTTTTTACTCCTGAGAAAGTGATAGACATTCAGCATGATTTAGGTTCTGATATTATGATGATTTTAGATGATTTGGTGGCACTTCCTGCCACAGGGGAGCGTATCGCAACCTCGATAGAACGCACTACGGATTGGGCAAAGCGCTCTATTGAATATTTTCGTCAAAGGCAGAGTGAGGGCGTGGGTGTGGAGCAAAATATCTTTGCTATTATTCAAGGCGGAACAGACAAGGCATTTCGTACGAAGTCGGCAAGAGAACTTTGCGCGCTAGATTATGATGGATTTGCTATCGGTGGGCTCAGTGTTGGTGAGGCAAACCAAGATATGTATGATACAGTTGAGCATACTATACAATACATGCCCACGGATAAGCCTCGCTATCTTATGGGCGTAGGAACACCTGAAGATTTGATAGAAAATATTGAGCGTGGAATAGATATGTTTGACTGCGTTATGCCTACTCGAAATGCTAGAAATGGGACTCTTTTCACCTCATTTGGTCGTATAAACATTAGAGGTGCAAAGTTTAAACTCGATAATGAGCCAATAGATAGTAAATGTACTTGTCTTACATGTAAGCGTTATACTCGTAGCTATATGCACCATCTTATGCGTGCAAAAGAGCTTACTTTTTTCCGTTTAGCCTCTATCCACAATCTTCACTATTATCTCAATCTTATGAAAGAGGCTAGAGAAGCGATTTTACAAGATCGCTTTGCTGAGTTTAAAAAAGAGTTTTATGAAAACAGAACACTATGATTTGATAGTTATCGGTGCTGGAGCTGCGGGCGTCATGGCATCTATCACGGCAGCATCAGAGGGAAAAAAAGTACTTCTGCTAGAAAAACTTTCAAAAATCGCTGCTAAACTCAAAGCAACAGGCGGAGGAAAATGTAACCTTACAAATACTCTCTCAAATGAAGATTTTATATCTCATTTCGGACGAGAGGGACGCTTTATGCGAGATGCCCTCTATAAATTTGACCACAAAGAGCTTGTAAATTTTATGCAAAAAATAGGTGTTGATACGCATGCTCCTGATGGTTTTCGTATATTTCCTACCTCACATTCATCTTCTACTATAATCTCCAAACTCCAAAAAGAGATGCAAAGACTAAAGGTTAAAATCATCCATAATCAGCGTGTAGAAAAACTACTTTTTACTGATTCAAGTATAGATGGCGTACAAACACAAGATAGTTTATATACAGCGAAAAATGTCATCATAGCAACTGGCGGACTTGGCTATCCAGCTCTTGGGGCAGAAGGAGATGGGTACTTACTTGCGCAAGAGTTAGGGCATAAAGTTACAGAACTTTCACCTGCAATGATGCCACTTAAAACAGAAGAAAATTGGGCACAATGTCGCGCTGATACTGTTTCAAAAGTAGAACTACGCGTTGCCTTGCCTAAATATAAAAAACTTTATGCAAGAGGTGATCTTATTTTTACAAAAAGTGGTATTAGAGGTCCAGTTGTGCTTGACTTTGCGCGTGAAATCACACCTCTTTTAAATAAATTCAAAGAAGTTCCTATCACTGCCAATCTCACAAAAGGGATGAATGAAAATGATATTTTGCAATATTTCAAACAAGCAAAAGCTAAGAACTCTCAAGCAAGTATAGAAGAAAATCTACTCCCAATTTTAGCAAGTTGCGTTATACGCAAACTATGCCAATCTCTTGATATCAAGTCCTCTGCGATATTTCATACATTAGAGGGAAAAAGTCGTGACGCACTTATTAAAATACTTGCATCAACTCCATTTACAATAACAGGTCATGATGGTTTCAAAATGGCAATGATTACACGAGGTGGCATTTTTCTTAAGCAGATAGATCCAAAAACAATGCAAAGTAAGCTCATAAAAGGGCTCTATTTTTGTGGTGAAGTGATGGATATTGACGGACCATGCGGAGGCTATAATCTTCAATGGAGCTTTTCTAGTGGATATCTTGCGGGGCATTTGTATAATTAAACTACCATAATATATCAAAAAATTACTCTAAGTGTAAAAATGAACCTGACTATCGCGTTGATGACTAACGAATTTTTCTCCTTTGAGAATGAACACACGCTTTTTGATAAGTAATCATCTCACAAAAAGGGTTTAAAAAATTCTCCAAATTGCGCTTTGGTATCTCTTCGTAGCTATTTATACACAAGAGTTCTAATACACATAAGGTAGATTCGATAGTAGAGAGACAGTGCTCTTGAGGCTGGCGTTTTATCTGATACTGAGATGTTTTTGTATGGGTAAAGCTAAGCTTTTGCAAGGCTTCTAAGTTTGGACTATCTCGTAGTATTGTTTTAGCGCACGACCATGTTGCATCGATGATGAAGATGACATTTTTCTTCTTTACATGTAAGGATACTCTCTTATTGAGACTTAAACTGTTTTCACTAGGATATAAGACATAAGAAGCTATGTTTTTATCATTTATTAGTTCATTAACGCGTCTGTTATCAGTAAATGACTTTCCGATAATAATCTCTGAATTTTTCAAAGAGAGGTGCGTAAACCTGCCTGTATTATTTTTTGTTTTTTGAAACTCTTTTGGATGCATCAAGATAATAAACTTTGTACGCGTATCAAAACTTGTGATATATCTGCACATACAACTACTCATAGGTCTATAGCATTTGTAGCACTTTTCACGATCTGCGTAGTGTGTCATTGAAGCTCCAAAGTCAAAGTCATCTCATAAACCCACTGCTGTAACTCAAACATATCTTCATAGATTTCATAAGCGGTATTTGGAAACTCTTTTGTAAAAAAAGTTTTGTTTGGCTTCATTTGTGCATAAGCAAACATCGAGTTATGCAAAGAGAGATAGGCATAAGACATCTCTTCTTTAAAACCCTTAGGGTAGCGTTTATAGCGCTGTTCACCAATGAGATAACCCTTACATGTAAGCTCTTGTAGTATTACATGTAAGGCTTCTCTATGGGCATCAACCTTGATATATTCTCTATAACATTTGAGCATATCAGGCTTAAAGGAGCGGATACCGACCGCTAAAAAAAGCTCTTTTGCACTAAAGTGCAGATAGAAAGAGGAACTCGCCATCCGCTTACCGCTCCCCTGCCAAAAAATCACACCTATGCGAGTTTTTATAGGATTGACACGATGAAAACGACTATCGCGGTAGATTTTAAAGAGTGAGCCATTTATTTTTGGCACGATATTTATCGTTGGTTCTAGGGCTTGAAGATGCTCTCCCATCTCTGTCACAAATTCACGACAAGGTGCTAAAATATACTGTTCATACTCTCCACGATGTGCCTCAAACCACTCTTTATTATTGTTTTGTTCTATCTTGGCTAGAAACTCTTGCCCTTTTTTTGAAAAACCATGAAACATACTACACCATTTTTTGCTACCATTATAATATGAAAACCTTTACGACTCAATCAATGCAAGAGATATTCTCATGGCTACACGCACAAAAGAGCGCACATATCTCTTTTGAAGTGCTTAATCCCGATCTTGTGCAAAACGCTTATGCAGGAAAACTCTTTACATGTAAAGAGAAGGAGTATATTTATAGAGGCTACAAGGCGTGGAGTGATTTAGCAGAAATACTCTTTTGTAAGATGCTTACCCCTCGTATTGCAAGTGAGTGTACAGTGATAATCTCTTATGAAAAGCTCAATTTAGAGCAGACTTTTCATAAAAAAGAGCCTAGCAACAAAGAGGAGAAATATGGCACGGACTCTGAGTTTTTTAAGATTTACAAACATGAAGAACCTGCCTTCTTGCATCCCTATCTACAAGCCTTAGATGCAGTGAAAATCAGAAATAAAAAACGTATTTTAAATCTCGGTATCAATCGTGGTGATGAGTTTGAAATTATTTTACATCATATTGGCGAGGAAGCTTTTTTAGAAAAAGAGTTTATCGGTATTGACTATTCTAAGAGTGCTATTGAGAGTGCTAAAAAGCGTTTTGACTCCTTCCATGTAAGCTTACATGTAAAGGATATCAACACTCTTGATGAGCTAGAGCTAAAACGCTCTGATCTTATCATTTCCATAGGCACACTCCAAAGTCCAAGCATCAATTTTAAACCATTTTTTATGCACTTAGTCCAAAACTATCTGAGAAAAGATGCTGCTATCATCTTAGGATTTCCAAACTCTCGCTGGATAGATGGAGAGATGATTTACGGAGCAAAAGCACCAAACTATAGCTACTCTGAGCAGTCACTACTCTATAATGATGTCATATTTTGTAAAAAATATCTTCAACAGCATAAGTTTCGAGTGACTTTGACGGGGAAGCAGTATCTCTTTTTAACCGCTACGAAAATTAATCTTTGATATAATGTGTCTTCAAAGGAAAGAGATGCAAAATTATCATACCATTATCAGTATTAATCCAAATATTCGTTCAGGAAAACCCACAATTCGTGGTATGAGAATCACAGTATATGATATACTAGAGATGCTCTCTGATGGCATGAGTTTTCAAGAGATAATAGAAGATTTTCCAGAATTAAAAGAGAGTGATATTTATGCTGTTCTCTCTTATGCAGCGGATAAAGAACATAAACTTTTGATATGTGCGTAAAACTTCTTTTTGATCAAAATTTATCATATAAGCTTGTTTCAAAACTGCAAGATATCTATCCTGAGTCTAAACATGTTGCGCTTTTGGATTTAGACACTTCTAGTGATTTAGAACTTTATTACTATGCACAAAAACATAATTTTACATTAGTTTTAAAAGATTCTGATTTTAACGATATTTCTACCTTAAACGGATATCCTCCTCATATCTTATGGTTGAGGGTTGGTAACAGTAAAATTTCTGTGGCAGAAAACTTACTGAGAAAACACCACAATATGATATGCAATACAATTCAAGAGAATAAGATTGGTATCATTGAATTGAATGAGCTTTGACAAATCCAATATCTCATATCATTGTAGTGTAGTCAAAGCGACATGACAATCTATTTTTTGATATAAATCATTGCATCTTAAACCATAAGCAAGTACCATTGCATCTTTCAAAAAGGAGTCCACCATAATTTTTACAATCATCCACACCATCCACCTTCTTTCAGCCTTTGTTTATGGTGGTTTTTTAATCATTGATAACCTTTTTCTTGTCAAACAGCCAAAAGAGTTGGGTCTTGACAAGGAAGAGGCTGCAAAAGTGCGCGAAGCTTTTATGAAACATGTTCGCAAAGTCGTTCCAAATGCCCTACTCTTGGCGGTTGCAACTGGTCTTTATATGATAACACATGTTTTTGGTAAGATATCTCCCGATGGGCTTAGCACTTTTCAAATCATGCTCTCGATGAAGGCATTTTTAGGTATTTGGCTAGGAATTCGAGGATTTAATCAGAAATTTTTTAAGATAAATCCTTTTGTGTTTACTAGCCACCTTTTTCCCTTTGCTAGTGTGATTATTATTATCATATTGTCACAGATGATGTATATTTAAAATTTTATCACCGCATCATCCATAAATGCCATACTCACCACGCCACTAAGCTCCTCTTTATCATAAAGGGAGCTTGCATTTTCTATCTTTGTACTCTTTGTCGTATCAAAGACGACCATATCACACACCTGCCCTATTTTTATCTCTCCTGCATCTTTGGCGATGGAGGCGGCACTGTTCTTACATGTAAGCTTTATCAGTGTTGGCATATCTATCCAGCCACTTTTTACAAGTTTTGTGTAGTAGAGGCTTAGAGCTTCGCCTAGGGCGTCTGAGCCATATTTTGCTTCGGCGAAGGCAACCTTTTTGTTGATATCTGATTGTGACTGTTGCAAGAGGGTCAGCATATCAATATCGCCTCTTTTGAGGGCTTCTTGAAGCTCTAGCATAGCACTCTCTTCTACTAAAGGTGGGTCAATTTTAGCTGTGGTATTAAAATCTTCACAGGCTTTGTCGTTTAAGACAAGATGGTGCAGACTTACTTCGGCTTGGACTGCCACACCCTCTTGTTTGGCTTTTTTGATAAGCTCTAGTGAACGCGGTTGGACTATGCTTTTAAAGACTATCTTTATCTCATAAAAACGGGCAAGTTCTATAAAACGGCTTACATGTAAGATTTCACTCAGCGGTGAGATACCAGCAAGTCCTAATTTTCCTGCTACTTCTCCCTCATTCATCACCCCATCTTGTGCCAAAGACTCATCTTCTGCGCGGACAAAAAGAGTTACGCCACACATTTTGGCATATTCAGCGATACGACAAAAAGTGTTATTTTTAGCAGAGGAGCGTACATACGGAGCAACTGCACCACGCTTGAGTAAGATGGCGATATTACTCATGCCTCCCTCACTGTTTATCGTTGCGATACTCGCTTCCAAGGTTGCGCCGTCTTCGTGATAGCGTTGGTTTTGCACAAACTCTAAAACAATTTCATTATCTATACTCGGTGTTGTTTCAGGCAGCAAAACAGCCGTACTCACCCCTCCGCTAAGTGCTTTTTTCGCTAAACGCTCCAAGGTTGCTCCGTTTATCTGCCCATCACGAGGCAGAACATTGGTATCAACAAGCCCAGGAAGCAAATAAGCACCATCAAGTTCTATACGCTCATCTCCTGAAATGTTTTCAGCTATCTCAACAATAAAACCATCTTGAACGCGAAGGTCGCACAAACGCTCACCATTGATATCGCACAATAATGCCTTTGATATAATCATAATTATCCCAGCCTTTTGATATAATAGCACCATTGTAATTTATCAAGGATTAGAGTGCGTTTAATTAGTCTTTTATTTTTTCTTTTCACCACACTTTATTCACAATCAGCTCTCTACGAGAAAGGCAGAGAGCTCTATTTTGAAAAAGCTTGTAATGGGTGTCATGGTGTCAAAGCTGAAGGGATGACAAACTATCCCTCTTTGGCAAACCGTGCCAAAGGTTTTTTGACTTTTAAACTCAAAAATTACCGAAAGGGTATCGTACAGACACAAGCCCAACAGATGATGATCTCTTTTGCCAAACCCTTAAGTGATGAAGATATTGATGCATTAACGAGCTATCTGCATGATTTTATAGATGAGCAAAAAGAGTTTTATAACCCTAGCTATGAAACTTGGGGAGATGGCGGTTCATGAAACTTTTAGTCTGTGCGATGGAGCACTCTTCTAATCTTCATCTTGGCGCTTTGAAAAAGGAGCTCCCTGAGAGTGTGGAGTTTGTCGGTGTTTTTGATAAAAAACTTGGCAATCCTATCGTGGATTTGAGTGCTTTGGCAATTATGGGGTTTGTAGATGTGCTGAAAAAACTTCGCTTCTTTTTTCGGCTTCGTGATGATATGGTGGCTTTGGCAAAGGATGCGGATAAGGTTCTTTTGATGGACTCTTCTGGCTTTAATCTGCCACTTGCAAAATCACTCAAAAAAGCTTATCCCGATAAAGAGATTATCTACTACATCTTACCGCAGGCTTGGGCTTGGAAGAAGAAGCGTATCCCTGTTTTAGAGAGAACTATCGACCATTTGGCTTCTATCTTACCTTTTGAGAAAGAGTATTACTCTGCGTCAGCTCCTATTGAGTATGTTGGGCATCCTCTTTTAGATGAGATAGATACTTTTAAAGGGAGGCTTACATGTAAGGGCACTATCACCTATATGCCAGGAAGTCGTCCGAGTGAGATAAAGCGTCTGATGCCTCTTTTTCATGAACTTCGTACTCACTTCAAACAAGAAGCACTTATTGTCATTCCGCCAAACTTTTCCACAGCAAAAATCAATGAACTTTACGGTAATCTTTCAGACTTTATCATCACACATGAGGCGCATGATGCGCTTTATAAGAGTGATTTTGCTTTTATTTGCAGCGGAACAGCGACACTTGAAGCGGCACTTATTGGGACGCCATTTATTTTAAGTTATATTGCCAAGCCACTTGATTATATGATTGCTCGCGCCTTGGTAAAACTAAGCTATGTGGGACTGAGTAATATCATGTTTGACAAGATGAGTCATCGAGCACTGCATCCTGAGCTCTTACAAAATGAAGTGAGTGTGCAAAATCTTTTAGATGCTTACAATAGTATGGATAAAGAGGCATTTTTACGCGATGCCATTACGCTAAGAAACTATTTACAAAAAGGGAGCTCTGCGCGTGTCGCTGAGATTATTTTAGAGGGGAAAAAATGAAAATTAATTTTATAGATTTACAGGCACAATATCAAGAATATTCACAAGAGATTGACAAAGAGATTAAAGAGGTCTGCACAAGTGCTCAGTTTATTGGCGGTGCAAAACTGCAAAACTTTGAAAAGAACTTAGCTGAGTTTACGGGAGTTTCTCACGCTATTGGCTGTAGCAGTGGAACTGATGCACTTCTTCTTTCACTGATGGCACTCGATATCAAAACGGGTGATGAGGTTATCACGACCCCTTTTACCTTTATTGCTACGGCTGAAGTTATCGCATTTTTAGGAGCTAAGGCTGTCTTTGTTGATATTGATGAGCAGACTTACAATATCGACCCTACAAAGATTGAAGCTGTCATCACTGACAAAACTAAGGCTATTATGCCCGTCTCTCTTTATGGCCAGTGTGCCGATATGGAAGCGATAAACACCATCGCCCAAAAACACGATATCGCCGTTATCGAAGATGCTTGTCAAAGTTTTGGAGCAGAGTACAAGGGTAAAAAATCTTGTAATCTCTCCACAATAGGCTGTACCTCATTTTTCCCATCAAAGCCTCTAGGTGCCTATGGTGATGGTGGTGCGATTTTTACGAATGATGATGCACTAGCCGAAAAAATCCGTATGCTTCTCAACCACGGACAAAATGAGCGTTACAGACACAAATACATCGGTATCAATGGTCGCCTTGATGCGATACAAGCGGCTATTTTGAATGTAAAACTGAAACATTTTGAAAAAGAGCTAGCTACTCGTCAAAAGATTGGACAGGCATATAGTGATGGGCTTTTTACATGTAAGCTTATTACGCCTTATGTAAAAGCTGATAGAACGAGTGTATATGCTCAGTATTCTGTTCGTCTCAAAGAGCGTGAAAGCGTCGTAAAAGCCCTAGGTGAAAAAGGGATCCCAACCGCTGTTCACTACCCAATGCCTCTGCATCTGCAAGAAGCTTTTAGTGAACTTGGCTATAAAAAAGGAGATTTTCCACTCTCTGAAAAGGTGAGTAAAGAGATTATGTCTCTGCCTATGAGCCCTTATCTTACGCAAGAGCAGCAAGAGTATATCATCAATGCATTAAAGGAAATCCATGCTTAAAATTGCCATTATCGGAATGGGTGTTATGGGAAAAAACCACTACCGTGTTTTTCAAAACCTCTCCAATGTAGATGTCTGTGCCTTGTGTGATATTGCACAAAATGAGATGTATGAGACTCCATTTTTTATAGATGTAGAGACGATGTTAGATGAGGCGAAGCCTGAGGCTGTTGTTATTGCTGTGCCTACCTTTTTACATAAAAAAGTTGCCTTGCAATGCATAGAGAGAGGGATTCACCTCTTTATAGAAAAACCCGCTGCCTCTACTGTAGATGATGCAAAAATCATTGCAAAAGCTGCCCATGAAAAAGGGGTAAAAAGCTGTGTGGGTCATGTGGAGCGTTTTAATCCTGTCGTTCAGGGACTCAAGGCTGAACTTGATGGCAAGGAGATATACTCTGTCTCTATTACTCGCGTTGGACCTTTTCCGCCACGCATAGCTGATGTTGGTGTTTTAACAGATCTCTCTGTGCATGATATCGATCTTATCCGTTTTATCACAGGTAAAAATATCCTTGACAAGGCTATCTTTAAATCACGCAAAATTCATAACCACCATGAGGACAATGCCATCTTAGGCTTTGAACTTGAAAACTCTATCATCGCAAATGTCACAACAAATTGGCTCACACCTTTTAAAAAGCGTCGTATTGAGGTTGCTTGTAAAGAGGCATATTTTGAGGCTGACTTAATGGAGCAGAATTTGAATGAATTTTCTGGATTTCATGTCAATAACTCCTATGTTATTCGTGGCTGTCACATCAAAAAAGATGAACCACTTATCAAAGAGAATGAGGCTTTTGTTCACTATATAAAAACAGGTGATATAGGCTCTCTTGCTAGCATAGAAGACTCTATCATCACCCTTGAAATAGCTACTGAATCCTAAATGATACATAGCTCCTCTTTTATAGACCCCTCTGCTCTCATCGCTGATGATGTAAGTATAGGTCCGTTTTGTCATATCGGGAAAAATGTAGTTATTGAATCTGGCTCTGTTATCGCCTCGCATGTTGTGATGAATGACAATATTACATGTAAGGCAAATGTCAAGATATTTTCCTATGTCAATCTAGGCAATCATCTCGCTCACATCAGTATCGGTGAAAATACTCACATACGGGAGTTTTCACTGCTAGGAACCGATAGCCAAAATGACAAAGCCGTAACAGTAGAGCATGATAATTTTATCATGGCTTATGTAAGACTCTCTAACGGTGTCACGCTTGAGCCTCACTGTGTTGTCACTAACTCTGTTACTATGCTTGAGGGCGTTACATGTAAGGAAAAAGTGATTGTTGGGGGACTAAGCACCATAGAAGAAAACTGTACTATTGGTACTGGTGTAATGATTGGTGGAGCCTCTTATATCACCAAAAATATGCCTCCGTTTACTCTTGTTGAGGGCAATTATGCTGAGGTGAAAGGTCTCAACCTCGTAGGTATGCGCCGACATTTTGAAAATCGTAATGATATCAAAGCCATTAAAGAAGCCTACAAAGCAATATATCGTTACGGCATAGACAAAAAAGAAGCACGCAAGCGTTCACAAGAGTCACAAAGTCTTTATGTAAAAGAGTTTTGTGATTTTATTGTGGATTATGCGTAGTCTTCCTTTTTATAAATTTTATAACTATTTTTACCCTCTTGCTTCGCCTCATACATTGCACTATCAGCGCATTTTAATAGAGTATCAAGGCCTGTTGCATCTTGAGGAAAACTACTTACTCCTATGCTACATGTAAAAGATAGAGAGAGTGAATCTATAAAAAATTCTTTTTTCACCTCAAAAAGAATTTTTTGAACTAAAGTTTCTAGATTTTCTTCTACGCGAACATCTAAAAGTAAAATGACAAATTCATCTCCACCAAGTCTTATAACATTATCGCTTTCACGAACAGAAGCTTTAAGGCGCAAGGAAAACTCCTTTAATACCCCATCACCGATATCATGTCCATAGGTATCATTAATCTCTTTAAAATCATCCATATCTATAAAAAGAAGACGAAAAGAACTTTTTTGACGTTTAGAAATTTTTACTGCTTCTTTAAAAAGTTCATAAAAGTAAGTGCGATTTGCTAAGCCCGTCAGAGCATCATAATAAGCATGGTATTGCATAAGATTTTTTTCTATCTCTAGTTTTTTATGTTTTTCATGTAGAAGCCTCTCTTGAATAATTTTTTCTTTAAGAGATTTATTTATCTCTTGTAAATCTTTATTTCTTTGAAGTAGCTCTTTTTTTAAAAAGATAGGTTGCGCTAATTTTTCAAGGCGTTGGTACAATATATTAAGGTCCGTTGGTTTTAGTATATAAGCATCTACTCCCAAATTGAGTGATTTCATAAGATAATTAGTATCGTTATAAGCACTAATGATGAGTATAGGAATTTCAATATTATTTTCTCGTATAACCTGAATCATCTCTAAGCCATTCATGCGAGGCATCTGAATATCTGTGATAATCATATCAGGTTTTTCTTCTTTGTAGATCTCTAAGGCATCTTCTCCATCTTTGGCAAAGAAGAGTATTTTCACACGTGAGTTTAGGAAAAAACGAATCTCTTGCGCTATCTCTTCATCATCTTCAACATACAAAACATTTACATCAAGCTTAATCATTCAATTCCCTTACATGTAAAATCAACCTCTAATGTCTCTTGAGGTCTTCCTATAAGATAGCCCTGTGCACTATCAACACCGCACTCCTTGATAATACGACATATCTCTTTATTTTCTACATATTCAGCCACTGTATCAATACCTAATGTTTTTGCAAGATTTACGATAGAGCGTACAATTGTAATATCTTTTTCACTCCTGAGTAGATTTCTAATAAATTGACCATCAATTTTAATAAAATCAAAATCCATTTCACTCAAGCGAGAAAAATTGGAACTCTCAACGCCAAAATCATCCACTGCTATCTTAAAGCCCATCTGTTTTAAATGTAGAAGTTTTCCCAAAATATTATGATTGACACTGACATTTGTAACTGATTCTAAGACTTCAAAAGTCACCCTTGAAGGGTCTATATTATACTGCTTTAACTTTATAGCTAAAAATTCTGGAAGATAATCCCCAAGGAGGTCTCGCTGAGTAATATTAATAGAAAAATCATACTCATAGCTTCGAAAAAAGGCAAAGCTTTTATTTATCATCATGCGTGTAATAGCAGAGGTAAGCCCTAAGCGTTCCGCTGATGATAAAAAATGTGCAGGCGTAACAATCTTGCCCTTGTGACTCCCTCGTGCCAAAACCTCATACTTGGTAATTTTATCTATTTTTAAATCTAGCATAGGTTGGTAATACGGCTCTATTTTATCATGCTCTATCATGTCTTTGGTGACATTAAGCCATTGTATCGTCTCTTTTGCTTCTTTATAAGAGGTGTCTTCGTCACTATAAAAAGAAAAAAACCGACTGCCGCTCTCCTTGCTTTTATCAAGAGCATATTCAGCGTCTATCATTGCAAATCGGCCTGGTAGTATTTGAGAAATCCCAATATTAAAATTTACGACAATTGGGTTTATGTCAATCATTAGTGTTGTTTTATCAAAAAAAGCAATAATCTGCTTACAAAAACTTATCACAAACGATTCTTCCAAGTTTTTGACTAAAAAAACAAATCTATCTGATTCAGCTTTAAACAGAACTAACTCTTTTGTTACATGTGTTTCTAAGACACGCGCAGTTTTTTTTAAAACTTTATCTGCAAACTCTTTACCGTACTGTTTGTTTAAAACTGAAAAATTTGAGATGTCAAGAAGAGTTAAATAGGCGTACTTTTCCTTTTCTAGGCTCTCTTTAAGTTTTGTTATATTGTAGAGATCAGTAACACTCTCATGTCTATACATATGCTCTAAAGTTTTTGTCTTTTCTTTTACAAGGGCATCTAAATTTTCATTTATTTTCAAGAGTTCTCTGTTTTTGTTTTCAATCTCTCTTTTGAGTAATAGAGGTTCACAGACCTTCTCTGCCGTTTGTATTAACTTTTTCAGATTGATAGGCTTGGTCAAATAGCCACTAATTGTCAGATCAATAGAGCGTGCTAAGAAGTTATTGTCGCTATAAGCACTCGTTATTACTATCGCTACATCAGTGTCTATCTCTCTAATTTTTTCAGCCATAGCTAAACCATCAAGATGAGGCATCTGAATATCTGTAATAATTAAATCAGGCTTATGCTTTTTGAAAAGTTTTAAAGCTTCCAAGCCATCTTCAGCGAAATAAAGCTCTTGTACTCTGTTTTGTAAAAAATAGAGTATCTCTTCTGAAATATCACTGTCATCTTCCACATATAAAACACGTAACTCTTTAAGCATTATCGCCGACTTTTAAAGGAAGCAAAATAATAAACTCTGCGCCTTCATTTTTATTTCTTGCAAATATTTTTCCATGCATACTATTTTCTATAATCATTTTTGACATATATAGACCGATTCCTGTTCCAGCATCTTTCTCTTTGGTGGTAAAATAGGGGTCAAATATTTTATTAAGTATATCATCGTTTATACCTCCTGCATTATCCAATATGCTTACATGTAATGTATTTTCATCTTTAAAGGCCTCTATTATAACACTAGGTTTATTAATATTATTTGTCAATAACGCATCTTTAGCATTGGTTAAGATATTTAGTAACACTTGTGCAAATTCATTAGGATAGCCCTCTATCTCTATATCTGTATCAACATGCATATCCAAAGCAATATTATTATGTCTAAAACTTGCTGAAATAAGGTTATAAGCATCATTGATACTTATTGAGATATTAAATTGTTCCACTTTTTTATTTGGCTGGAAAAAATTTCTAAAGTCATCAATAGTCTTTGACATATTTTCAGTTAATTTTTGTCCTTTTTGTATAGAGCGTTCAAGATACTCTTTACTCAAATCTCCAGACTCATGTGCATAATAGAGATTTTGTAAGATAAGTCCAAGGGCATTGAGTGGTTGCCTCCATTGATGAGCAATATTACCTATCATTTCACCCATAGCAGCAAGGCGAGACTGTTGAATAAGCATCTGTTCTTGTTTAGTATTTTTCACAACTGCATCTTTAATTCTAATATCAAGTTGTGTGTTTAAAACTTCAAGCTCTTTTGTTTTTTCTATAAGTTCAGCGGTACGCTCATTAACTTTTTGCTCTAATTCAAAATGGGATTTTTTGAGTCTTACTTGCGTATCTTCAAGTCTTTCAATCATCACATTAAAGTCATATGCTAATTCACCTATTTCATCATCACGGTCTATATCCACACGGATTGAAAGATCTCCGCGTGAAACTAAGTTTGCACTTTCGCGTAGTTTTAAGATTGGTTTTGTCATATAGCGAGCGATTGAGTAAGATACAAAAACAATAGCCACAAAAAGTGCAGCTAAAAACATAAAAATAGATTTGTAAAAGGTATTCATTTTTTCATAATACGCGTCAAGAGAGTAACTAATATGAATCCAACCCCATTGAATCCCTGAAATATCTATAGGATAGACATAATGAAAATACTTTCTTCTCTTTACTTTATCGTCTAGTATGGAGTAAGCTTCTTGGGATTGTTCAAAAATTTTCAAATTCGGATCAATAGTATCACTTAGTTTCCATGTTTTTTTCTCTGTTTCGAGATATTCGTCAAAGCGTTTTGCTACAATGATTTTATATATATTGCTATTTTTTTTCATCACTTCCATATTGTGTTCTATGATAAAACTATCATCCTCACTAATCATTGCATCTGCACAGACAAGCGAGATAGATCCTGCTAGAGTTTTGGCTTCAGAGTGCATCGCTTCAATGTTTGCTTCCTTTTGAAGAGGAACCATTACAAGGCTATAGAAAAAGATTAAGATACTAACACTTCCTATGTAATTGATAAAAATATTTCTAAATATTTTAGTTAGTAAAAAGCTTTTACTTTGCATAATTTTTCTTTTCAAGTTCTAAATAATGCTTATAATATTTAAAAATAGGAGCAAGATCCTTTTTGCTCACTTTGACACTTTCAACTATTTGGTACATATCGAAAATCTGTTTTGCGTGAGAATTATTTTCAAGTTTTAAAAAAAAATCTTTGTATAATTTAGAAAAATAAGGACTTTTTTTATGTGTAAGTGTTGTGGGTACAGGAGGGAATATATCGGGTGATTTATCTATAAATTTTAATGATTTTGCAATCTGAGGATTTAACTCTACAGCAATATCCCAAGTATTTTCACTCACAATACAAGCATCAATTTTATTAAAAAATAGTTTCAACAAAGCTCTTGAAGACTTTGGATAATATATCTTTTCTTTAAAATATTTTTTACTCTTTAGCCCTTGATTTTCCAATAAAAGAGTATTGATATAGAGTTCTTGAAGTGAGTCAGATTCTAGTAAGCCTACTCTTTTGTTTTTAAGCTCTGCTAAGGAGTTTATACCGCTTTTTTTATTTACTAGAAGATAAAAACGCCTAAAAGTATTTTTTTCTCTCGGAATAAGAATCCATGTATCTTGCACATATGGAGAGAGACTATCATAGTCTTGCATATAATATACAAAATCCATACTTAAGAAATCTGCTTTTACACTTTGAAAATCACTTATTGCTTTCTCAAAATCATCTGTAAATTCTGCTTTGAGTAAAATATCTTTACTTTTTAATATCTCTTGAAGCAAAATTTCTATCCCTAGTCGTATATCTTTATTATTTATATTTGCAAGTCCTTTTTTATAGACAATAACCACACCCTTATGCTCCTTATTTGCCGAGAAAAGAGAGAGAGGAATTAAAAAGAGAAACAGAATTATAAATCTACTCATTTTTTTCTTTTCATCTTTAGATACTCTTCATAGTAATTTTCTAAGGGTGCTAAGGCATCTGTTTTATAATAAGAAACGCGCAGATGTTTTTTTACTTTTATTATCATTTTTCTTTCCTATTAGTTTATACGAAAAAAGTGCTTTTTATCCTCTTTCATCCAGCCATCATAATGAGTCTCTTTTAGACTCTTTGAATACCTTAAATATAATTCTGGCAATAAAATAATATTTTGCACCTCATCTGCAAGAACTGCCTTATGATAATCTTCATAACTATCAAATATTTTTATGGTAACATTTGCATCTTCTAATTTTGAAATTTTTGCTATCCATGTTCTGAAAGCAATTCTAGCATATATAAAATTATATTCTATATATTTTTCATCTATAAGTCCAATAACAAACTCCATTTTTTTTGCTGAAGTAGTATTACATGTAAACAAAAAAAGTAAAAAAATTTGAATTAAGGCACGCATTACTTAAATGATTTTCCTATAATAAAATCCAGTTGTGATTTCGCTATAAGAGCTTCATAGCGAGCTTTATAATAACTAGCTTTTGTAATGGATTCAAATATTTGTGCTTCAATCACATCTTTTGTGGGAACCATATCTTCTTGATACGCTCTAAAATTTAAAGAACGATTTTCTGCTGAAACGCTTACTGCTTCTTCTAATATTTTTCCTTGATTTAAACTTTTTCTTAAAGTTAAAAAAGCTTGTTTAGCCTGAAGTGTAAGCCCAGATTTCAGATAAGCACTTTGGGCTTCGAGTTTTAATTTTTCAGCCTTTGCCTCTTCTACACGATGACTTGTCAAGCCTCCTGAAAAGAGATTATATTTTAGACCGATACCAACATTCCATGAGTCATTGTTTCGGCTGTTTATTATACCACCATCATGATTGTTCATCAGGGTTGTAGCATTTGCGTAGAGTCCAAGAGAGGGAAGATATTCACTTTGTGTTTCTTCTATCTGTGCATCACGTACTTTGAGTCCTATCTCAACTTGTTTGAGTTGATGACTGTTAAAATACATCGCTTCATAATAGGTCTGTAAACTTTTAGGAATTATCTTTACATGTAGGCCCTCTGTACTGAGTTCTATTTTCTTCTCTTGGTCTTCTCCCATCTCAAAAAGAAGTGCTGACTTAGCTAAGGCTACCTTCTCTTTCATCTCTTCTAGCATAGATTGCATTGTAAAAAGCATCATCTTTGTTCGCAGATAATCTGTCTTTTTTACTGAAAGGGATTCACCTTGATAAAAAGCTTCTGTTAAATCTTTTATCGCTTTCATCCTATCTACAGTCTCTTGCGTCAACTCTAAAAGTTGTTCACTTAAAACAGTTGCTGCAAAATATTTTCTTACATGTAAGATTATATCATCTTCGGTAAGCTTGGAAGACTCCTCAGCATAACGCATACCTTGACTGGCTTGTTCTTGGAGTGCGGAGAGTTTTCCACCTGTATAGAGTGCGTATGTCAAATCTGCACGAGCAAGCGCTGTATCTGTACCCATCACCGTATGTTCATAAGAGACAGACATAGGTTGAGGCAAACCTTCAATAGCAATCTTATCCTCGACCTTATCAACCATGGCATCATCGGCTTTATTTGCAAGCGCTGAAATATCTAAAAATGGATAATTTCCAGAGAGTGCTTGATTGTAGCGTGCCTTGGCAATGGCTTGGTCTTGTTGTGATATCTTCTGTTTGTAACTATTTGAAAGTGCTGTAGAAATAGCTTCTTTTAAGCTTAAAGGCGAAGCATTAAGCAATGATATACAAAGCATTGACATGAAAATAAGTACATTTTTTTTCATATATAATAAAACCATTCTATTAAAATACCCAATTTTACCATAAAACTTACATCTTGTCCATCCAAAAAAAGTAAATTTAGAGAGGAACGAAACAATCTCTCTTAAGCAGTCGCTTTTTATATTATACCTATGCTATGATAAAAAGATGAAATACATACTCATACTTTTTCTTCTTACATGTAACACTCTGCTTGCGCAATTTGAACTCCAAAGAGAGTATCCTTTTACAAATGAAACTATCACAACAAGCGATATATTCCCTCAAGCAAAAACCGCTACACTTTTTACGATTATGCCTAAAAAAATGTACTACCGCATCAAGTCAAAAGATCTTATCAAAAAACTTCAAAAACATCATATTAATGCCACATCAAAGGCGAGTATTATAACTTTTAAAAGAGCTTTCTCTTTTGATATGAAACCCTTACATGTAAGGCTTAAAAAGTATTATCAAAAGCATTACCCAGATATCAAGATAGACTCCTTACATGTAAGACCAAAATCTTATATGCAAAAACTTCCCGAGTCTTACACAATTCATATTCCTCCTAAAAATTTTCATAGAAATGAGGGAACTTTTTATATCAAAACAGCCAAAAAAAAGAAATTTTTCTTCACCTATAGCTTAAAAGCAAAACTTCGCGTAGTCATTACCAAAAAAACCATTGCGAGAAAAGAGAGTATCACTCCTTTTAATACGAAGCTCAAAGTAGTCAACTTCAAAACTTTTAAATCCCCTCCTCTCTCAAAAATCACCTCTGCAACGCAGTGGTGCGCCAATATACGCCTCAAAGAGGGGCGCATACTCACAAAACGCGATATCAAACCCACTCCTCTTATCAAACGCAATGAAAATGTCATTGCTGTTGTGCAGACGGGCTCTTTACATGTAGAACTTTCAGCAGTTGCTCAAAAAGATGGTGCACTCTATGATATCATTACAGTTCAAAAGAGAAATGGCGAAAAACTCAAAGCGAGAGTCATTGGAGCTCATAGAGTGGAGATAGAATGAGAATTGTTGTAGCTATAAGCGGTGCAAGTGGTGCGGAGTTGGGCTTGAAACTTTTGGAAATGCTTCCTAGTTCTTACGAAAAGCACTGTATTGTCTCTGATCATGCTAAGCTTGTTTTAGATAAAGAGAGTGGTATTATCTATCATAAAAATGAAGAGATATGGGCTTGTCTGGCTTCTGGCTCTTTTAAAACTGATGCTATGCTTATCGTACCATGTAGTATGAATACGCTCGCTAAAATTTCTTGTGGCATTGCGGATAATCTTATATCACGCGCTGCAAGTGTAATGATAAAAGAGAACCGCACCCTTCTTTTAGCGCCACGAGAGATGCCTTTTTCTGCTATCGCCTTGGAAAATATGCTGAAACTTTCACGCCTTGGCGTTATCATAGCACCTCCTGTAATGGCGTATTATTCTTCACAAAGCACGCTTGATGAGATGGAGAACTTTATGATAGGTAAGTGGCTTGATTTGATAGGAGTAGAAAATGATTATTACAAACGATGGGGAGAAAATGAGTAAAAAAATTGCACTCTATCCAGGGACTTTTGACCCTATAACCAATGGGCATTTTGATATTATAAAGCGTGCGCTAAATCTTTTTGATGAGGTGATTATCGCCGTTGCAGAGTCTCGTGATAAAAAACCCCTATATACGCTAGAGCAACGCATACAGATGAGTAAAATCGCTACAAAAAATCTTCAAAATGTTAAAGTTGTGGGTTTTGACAATCTTACAGTTGAATTAGCAAAGTCAGAAAAAGCACAAATTCTTATCCGAGGCCTTAGGGCGGTAAGTGATTTTGAATATGAACTCCAACTAGGTTATCTAAACAACTCACTTGATGATACCATAGAGACTGTTTATCTTATGCCAAGCCTACAACACGCCTTTATAAGCTCTTCAATAGTGCGCAATTTATTAAAATTTAATGCGAAAACAAGCCACCTACTCCCCAAAGAAGTTGAAGCTATGATACGGAGTTTGACAACATGCAGCCTTCAAGAATAAGATGGTTTATTCTGATTGAAAATATTGAGTATTTCAATACTATTTTCTTCTAAATTTATTTCGTAGTTTATGGTGTGTTTTTTATAAGTCAAATCTCTTATATTCTTATCGTTAAAATAGATTGATTGTCTATATTTATATGGGAAATTTGGAATATTTTTTATGAGTTCGTCTAATTCTATTTGAAAGTTTTTACTAGCACTAGCTTTGTCTTTGGCAATATGTTGTAAAGTTATAAGAAGGTTTATTTGAAATTTTCTTGAGCGGATTATTTTCATACTTATTTTTCAAGTTCTATAAAAAATTGCTCCATCTCTTCCTCATATTGTTTTTCCGATAACATCTCCATCTTACCACTCTTGATATCAGCTCTTATGCTATGAAGTTCTTTTTGTCTTTCATAAAAGTAAGGGTCATATTCTAAGTTTTTATCTTTTGTGATGCTTATACCATCACTATGATTATTGATGTAACTCATAAAATCATTAACATAATCATCTTGAATTTGTATTGCCATAGTTTGCATAATATACTCCGATTTAAAAACACTTCTGAGTGTATTATAGCAAAACTTAAGTGAAGTTATTTATAAAAAAATTTTCGATTTACCTGAGTAAAGACTCTTTTTTTGCAAGCTCATTACTTGCAAATCGCCAAATAACAACTGCACTTAAAACAACGCTAAAGGCGATAGCTAGCCATACGTATAAGACATCTCCACCAACTTGCCTGATAATCTCTAGTAAAATAACAGGCACAATAATTTGGCGAATAATGCTCAAATAAAAGATAAAATTTGGCTTTTCAATACCTTGCAAAAGTGCTACAAATACAAATAAAACCGCAAATGCAAAGATAATAAATGCCTCTACATGTAAGAAAAGAACCCCTTGCGTAATAACTTCAGCGTCACTACTAAAAAAGCTCATTAATTCAGCAGGAAACAGCATCAAGACTATAAAAGCCGCAATAGAAACATGCAGAGAATCTAAGAGCGCTATTTTTATCACTTCACGAACACGCTTGTATTTTCTAGCTCCACTGTTTTGAGATACCATGGCTAAAACAGCGACATTTATACCTACTATTGGCATAATTGCTAGCTGTTCTATTCGCATCCCAACACCGAGCATCGCAACAATATTTTGTCCATAATTTGAGGCATAATAGGTGATAACAAAAACACCCAATGCCATAAAAACCATATTTGCCGTAGGTGGGATTCCTTGGCTTAATACTCTCTTGTAAAAGCTTGCATCAAAGCGAAAACCTTCCCCTAAAAGAGCTGTTTTATTGAGACGGTATAAAAGATAAAACATTGTGATAGCCTCAGTAATCACTGTGGCATAAGCGATACCTTTTACACCATATCCAAGTGATACAAAAGTATAATCAAGCCCTATATTTAAGAAAAAAGAGATGATAAGGATATTACGAAAAGAGACCATATCGCCTTGAGCATTCAAAAGTGAATTCACAAACATACCGCCATTAACAAAAAAACTTCCTAAAATAATAATATTTATATAATCCAAGGCACTTTGGAGATACTTTCCCTGCGCACCCATAGTTTGTAAGAGAAATTCTGAACTTAACAAACCTACTACAACAACGCTAATAGATACTAAAAAAGAGAAAATAAGCGCATTTTTACTCATGGCTATAGCCTTCTCTCTCTCGCCCTCACCTAAGGTATTTGCAACGATAGCAGTCAAGCCCTCACTCGTCCCAATACCCACACCAAGCAGAAGGAAGAAAACAGGAAAGGAGACTGATAGAGCAGCTAAGGCTTCAGTAGAAATCGTTCCTGCAAAATATGTATCTGTTACATTATAGAGTGTGTGAAAAAGATACCCAATGGTTGCAGGCATCGCAAGAGAGCGTAATTGTACTTTAATATTACCAGTTGTTAAATCTTTGATAATCACGGCCTTATATCTTTTTCAGTATTATTACATAATAATATTAGACTATACTCTCATATCGCAACAAGTCTATTATCTAAGGAGTGCTTTTACATGTATATTGCCATAGAAGGAATTGACACCGCAGGAAAAAGCACACAGATTGCCCTGCTTCAAAAAGCATACAGCAAAGCAATTATCACAAAAGAGCCTGGTGCAACCGCTATCGGTCATCAGATACGCGATATCGTCTTAAATGGCGATGTGCGAAGTTCTAAAGCAGAATTTTTACTCTTTTTAGCAGATAGAGCGGAACATTTAGAGCGTGTTGTGGAGCCAAATATGGATAAATTGATTATCTCAGACCGTAGTGTTGTCTCTGGTATCGCTTATGCCATGGTCAAAGAGGATATCTCTTTAGATGAAATTATAAGTCTCAACCATTTTGCGACAGATGGCATCTATCCTGAGAAAATCTTTTTACTTGAACTCTCTCCCCAAGAGCTTCATTTTCGTCTCTCTCAAAAAGAGCTTGATGAGATAGAGATGAGAGGAGATGAGTACCTTTTAAAGATTCAAGAGGCTTTAAAAATAGCTGCGCGAAGCTTGGGGATTGAGCTTATTATTATTGATGCGAAGAAGAGCATTGAAGCTATCTCACAAGAGATTATTAAACACATTTAGATATTATTTCATCATTAAAAGGGATTATATGATACGGTCGTTACGAGGTATGAATGACATTTTGTCAGAAGATTATGAGAGATTTGAGTATTTTATTAAAACAGCAAGTGAAGTTGCGCGTCGTTATGGGTTTCACTATATAGAAACACCTCTACTTGAAGAGACGGCACTTTTTAAACGCTCGGTGGGTGAATCTAGCGATATTGTTGGTAAAGAGATGTATCAGTTTAATGATAAAGGGGGCAATGATGTCTGCTTGCGTCCCGAGGGAACGGCAGGGGTTGTGCGCGCCTTTGTGCAAAACAAACTTGACCGCAAAGGTGGTATCCACCGCTTCTTCTATCATGGTCCTATGTTTCGCTACGAGCGTCCGCAAAAAGGTCGCTTAAGAGAGTTTCATCAGTTTGGTGTAGAGAGTTTTGGTGTCGCTTCTGTTTATGAAGATGCTTCTTTGATTATGATGATTAGCGATATCTTTAAAGCGCTTGGCATTGGCTACACACTCCAACTCAACTCCTTAGGAGATCAAAACTGTATGCCTCAGTATCGTGAGAGTTTAGTAGAGTTTTTAGACTTACATGTAAGCGAAATCTGTAATGATTGCAAACGCCGTAAAGAGACAAATCCTATCCGTGTTTTAGACTGTAAAAATGAAGCATGCCAGAACCTTTACAAAGAGGCACCGAAGCTTTTTACGAGCCTTTGTGAGAGTTGTAAAAGTGATTTTGACACACTTTTAAAACTTCTTGATGCGAACGCTATTGCCTATGAGATTGACACACACTTAGTCCGTGGTTTGGACTACTACTCCAAAACTGCTTTTGAGTTTGTCAGTACCGAAATTGGTGCGCAAAGTGCTATCGCTGGTGGTGGGCGTTATGATAGACTTGTAGAGTTTCTTGATGGCAAAGAGACCCCTGCGATCGGTTTTGCTATCGGGATTGAGCGTCTTTTAGAACTTATCGTTATGCCACAAAAAGAGCGTGAGGGCTACTATTTTGGTGCTATGGATGCAGAAGCGCTAGAGACTATCATAAAAGCAGGACAGGCAAAACGCTCTACTGATACAGTCATCATCGAATACACTCCAAAAAGCTTAAAAGCCCACCTAAAAGGTGCGGATAGAGTCAATGCTCGCTATTGCGCAGTTATCGGTGAGAATGAGCTTAAAGATGCAAAAATCTGGGTCAAAGACCTTCAAGAGAGCAAGGAAGAGACACTTTCACTAACTCAGTTTAAAAAGTAATCTATGAAAAATTATTTCATAGATTGAAGTGCAGCAATAACATCATCCAAGTTTTTCATTGGAATATGCACTTTCCACTCTGGAGAATCCGTATCTCCTGCAAGTGAAATGCCTACACTTGCGACAGTTCCACTTCCCTTACCATAAGGCTCTACTATTTTAGCTATAGAGATAACTCCATTTTTTGTACCATCTAAGGTAAGTGTTGATTGATTTGAGATTATTCCTGACATATTTTTTCCTTATTTTTTTAACTAGCCAAATTATAACTTATTCAAATAAGCACTTACTTAAACTCGAATTATCGAAGCAATTTAGCAATACGAGCTTGAATCTTTAACCATTGGCGGTGCTCCATCAATGGAAATCCTGCAAAGGTTTTTCCACTCTCTTTGATATTTTTAGTCGCTCCTGAGCGTCCAGCAAAAGTTGTAAATGGGGCAATATCAAGATGTCCAGAGATAGCACTTTGACCACCGAGAACTACATTTCTACCCAAGGTAGTTGAACCTGCTACACCTGCTTGAGATACAATGATAGAGTATTCACCAATGACACAGTTATGCCCAATTTGCACAAGGTTATCAATCTTCACACCTTTTTTAATCATAGTAGAGCCAAAAACAGCGCAATCAATAGTAGAATTTGAACCTATCTCTACATCATCCTCAATAACAACATTGCCATTTTGATAGATTTTCACATGCTCACCAGTTTTCGTATGGGCAAATCCAAATCCATCACTACCCACAACACTACCAGCATGAACTATAACATCATTCCCAATCTCACAATAGGCATAGATAGAGCTATTTGGATGGAGAGTAACATTATCTCCTAGCCTTACATGCAAGCCTATATACGCTCCTGCTAAGATTGTACAATTATCGCCAATAATAGCTCCATTTTCGATATGTGCCTTAGATGATATTTGAGAGTTTTTACCTATAATTGGCGAGGGTGCCTTATCATCAAGAATGGGTCTTGTGAAATATTTTGAAAGTATTGCCATTTTCAGATAACTCTCCTCGCAAGGCAAAGCCATGCAAGATTCAGGAACACTTGTTATTAACTCCAAAGGAACAATAACAGCAGCTGCTTTGGTATTTTCTAAATCTGCCTTATATTGGCTACTTGCTACAAAAGAAATCTCATGTTCTGAAGCATCAAGAAGTGTATTCATTCCTTTGATTTCTAACTCAGGACCTTCATAAGCGATACCAATAACTTTAGCAATTTCTTTTAATAACATCATTAACGCTCTAACGCTACTGCGCCACCTCGTACTATCTCTTTAGGGTTAAATCGTTTAATAGCTTTGAGAAAATTATCAATGCGACGCGGCTCATCTGCAACCATTGCAACAATCATATCTTCACCAACATTGACTATCTTACCATTATACGCTTGACATAAGATATCAATATCAGTAATAGATTCCGCAAGAGGAAACTTAATCAAAGCCATCTCTTTTTCAACAAAATCAACATGATCATATACTCTTAAAATCGGTATAAGTTTATGCAACTGTTTTGTAATCTGCTCAATCACTCGCACCGAACCTGCTGTAACAATCGTTAAACGAGAGTATTTACTCTCTGGAATTGGGGCAACTGTTAATGACTCGATATTGTAACCACGACCTGAGAAGAGGTCAGTAATACGCGAGAGCACACTGGCTTCATTCACAACTATAACTGAAACTACGCGTCTTTCATTTTCCATTACTTCTCCTTCTGCTCTAATAACATCATATTAAAGAGTGAGCCACCTGCTGGAACCATCGGTAGAACATTTTCCATACGGTGTACTTGCACATCTATAATAGCGACAACATTCTTTTCAACTGCATCTTTGAGTGCAGCATCAAACTCCTCTTTTGTTGTAACACGATAGCCGATACCACCAAAACTTTCAGCTACTTTAACAAAATCAGGCTGAACACTCAAATCTGTTTCAGAGTGGCGTTTATCATAAAAAAGAGTCTGCCACTGGCGCACCATACCGAGAAAGTTATTATTTAAAATAACATTGATAACAGGAAGTTTCTTCTCAACTGCTGTCATCAACTCTTGAATATTCATCAAAATAGAACCATCACCTGTGACATTGATACTCGTACGTTTCATATCTGCGCGTTTCACACCGATAGCCGCTGGAAAACCAAAGCCCATTGTGCCTAGTCCACCAGAACTGATAAATTGTCGTGCTCTTGTGAAGGGATAAAACTGTGCTGACCACATCTGATGCTGTCCAACATCTGTAGAGATGTTGGCATCATCACCAAGTAGTTCACCAATACGCTCGATAACCCACTGTGGCTTGATACGTTCAACATCTTCATTGTACGATAAAGGATGCAACTTATCAAAGTTATTGATCGTCTCAACCCATGATTCATAACGACTACTTTTTACCTGTTCACGGGCAAGCTCCATCATCGCTTCAACAACAATTTTTACATCACCAACGATAGGATAATTTGCATTGACCAGCTTAGAGATACTCGCAGGATCGATATCTACATGGATAACTTCTGCATTTTTAGCAAATTCAGAAAGTTTTCCCGTAACACGGTCATCAAAACGAGCCCCTAAGCCAATAACTAAGTCAGTCTCACTCATCGCCATATTTGCAGCGTAAGAGCCGTGCATACCAAGCATAGAGATCAACATCGGGTCATCATAACGCAGAGTTCCGCGAGCCATAAAAGTCTCAACAGCAGGAATGCCAGTCATTTTAACAAATTCACGAATTTGCTCTGAAGCATTCGAGTTGATAATTCCACCACCTAGATAAAAAAGTGGGCGTTTTGCTTTGGCAATCGCTTCTACTGCTTTTTTAATCTGGCGAGTGTTTCCCTTAGTGTGAGGCTTATAAGTCTCAAGCTCAATAGGCAAAGAGTAATCAAACTCTGCAATCTGAGCAGTAACATCTTTTGGAATATCAACATGAACAGGACCAGGACGACCTGAAGCAGCGATATAAAATGCCTCTTTGAGTACACGCCCTAAATCGCTTGCGTCTGTGACAAGATAGTTATGCTTTGTGCATGAACGGCTAATGCCAACCGCGTCAATCTCTTGAAAGGCATCTGTGCCAATTAGACTCATAGGAACCTGCCCACTTATCACAACCATAGGAATAGAATCCATATAAGCATCTGCTAAACCTGTGACTGCATTTGTGAAACCTGGACCCGATGTAATCATCGCAACTCCAACCTTACCACTAGCCTTGGAATAACCCTCCGCTGCGTGAATGGCAGCTTGTTCATGACGTGTTAAAATATGTTCAAAACCATCTTGCTTATAAATCTCATCATAAACGTTCATAATTGCCCCACCTGGGTAACCAAAAACTGTATCGACGTTCTCGGCAATCAATGCTTCAATAACTATCTGCGCACCGCTGATTTGCATGAGTGTCTCCTCTTAGAAAATGTCGACTATTATAGTTAAAAAGAGCTATGTTTCACGTTAAACATGGTATTAATTTTATGTATAAGATAAATTTAAGCTATGTAAAGCCTTATTTGCAAAGGCTGAAAACCGCTTAATGTTTTTCACATAGTGACTCACTGCTAGAAAGGATGTCTAAGGGATAAGATTGAAGAGACAATAAGTTTTGGAGTCCAGAGCGTAATATCTCCAATAGACTCATTTTCATGGGTAAAAGTTTTCTCATATGCAGTATTAAAACGGTCTATATAATAGAGTATAAAATCATCATTTCCAAACATTTGAAGATAATTTTGCATTCCTATTTCAATAGTTTCTATATCCATCTCATTCTTCAAGGCTTGCTCTAACTGAATATTATAACATTGCTGGAAAAAATTTGCCATAGCCTCATACTTAGCATTAATATCAAGATAACTCTCAAGAGTCTCCTTGATTTTCATAGCATCACCTTTGGCAGCATATTTTATAGCGATATCTACAACTCTACTCCAATCTTCTTCGAGTTCTATACCCTCTTTTGTCTCATATAAAAGCGGATAGCTACTCATATATGCAAAGGCATTCACAAGATTTCCTGCATGTATAGCATCATAGAAAAGTTGTTTTGCCTTAATAGCATCCTCCATCTCTTGAGCTTCCTCAGCAAAATCAGGAAAATCTTTTATCACTCCAACAAGTTTTTGAGCAGTAATATAATCTGCCTCAAGATATGCTTTTTGAGCTTTAACATAGACTTTATCAGCAAAATCTAAAACAGCTTGATATTCATTGAACTCTTTTAAAAATGAATGATTTTTCACTAACTCAAACATTTTAACAAACTCTTTTTGAGCAATAAGCTTTTTGAAGTAAAGAAACATCTTCTGCTGTGCAAAAAGTTCACCAATCAGCGCTGCTTTTTCAGATATTCCGCGAAATGGAGCTAATATTTGGCGAGCTTGCTCCTCGCCATTTTTACTTAAAATAAGCTCTTGAGCTTTCAAAAAAGAGAGCTTCCAATGTTTTTGCATCTTTTTATATGCTTCTGAATCCTGAAATATCTCATACTTTTGCGCCATTGAACAAGCAAGAGGAAAACGTTTCTCTTCAACATATTTTTGAAAGATAGCATATTGATCAAAATCTCGTATGATTTGGTTAATAAATTTAGCTTTTCTAGGGACGCTCTTAAATGGTTCTAATATTTTAACTGCTGTCTCTTTTTGAGAAGAAGAGAGTAAGGCTTTTGCCTTCGTCAAAGTCGCCTCCCAAAGACGCTCCATTGCGATATAAGCCTGAGAATACATTAATATTGGATTATCCTCAACTGCCTCGTAAAAACTCTTATACTCTTGCGCTCTAATCATATCTAAGTAGGCTTCTTGATCACCAAAAAGAGAGTAGATATCTACATTGCCATCTACAGTTCCTATGGCTAAACGAAAATCATTTTCTATAAAACCAAGAGAGGTAATCATCTCTTTACTTTTAAGATATTTTTGAGTGAGAAGCTCATAGGTTTCTAAGTCATAGAGTGCAACATATCCTAATTTTGTTCCTACAAACAAAAATTTATATTCATGACTGACAGTAATATCAGTAACCGTATCATTTACTTTTGTAAAACGCTTTAATATTTTTCCATTTCGAATATCCCAAGCAAGAATACCACCATTTTTATCCACACTCAGAAGGCGAAATGATGGTAGAAACATCAATTTTATAATAGAATCAGAATGAGCCCTTAATTTTAAAGGTTTTTTCATAGTGGCAATATTTAAAACAGTAAGCGTTTTATCAAAACTTCCAGTAGCCAACCACTGACCTTTGTCGTCAAACGCAATTGTTGTTACATAATCTGCATAAGGAGGAAGCATAAAGGCGAGGCGCGCAGTTTTAAGTGACCAGACAAAAGTTTTTCCATCTTGTCCACCCGTAACAAAATAACGTCCATTAGGATCTATACACAAACTTTCTATTTCACCTTGATGGCGACTTACCTTATATAAAAGTCCTTTCTTTGCTACAGAAAAAAGTGCGGCACTGTTACTCTCAGGAATTATACTTGCACAGACACCACCACCTTGAGCAATATCTACATGAGTACCTACTAGACGCTCATGCTTGATATTTGTCTTAAATCCACCAATGATTTTATAAGTTTTCATGTCAATAAGTCTTAGTGATGTGTGCGAATCAATCACCGCTAAAGCACCATTATTTAACACTTTTAAAAGTATTACGGGAAATTTTATATTAAAGGATTTGACTGTTTGCATTAACGGTACTCACTACTTAAGTATCCATGCGTCTCCAAGAGACCACGAATCTGATTTTGATGCTCTTCACCCTTCGTTTCAAGATGTATAGTGACATTTGCATCCCCATAATCTAAATCTGTTGAGGTTCTATCATAAGCAATATGTACGATATTAGCACTTAATTCTCTTAAAAGCTCTGTTAAATGCATTAATGAGCCAGGTTTATCCACAAGCGTAACCACAAGTTTCATTTTACGGCTTGATTTAATCATACCTTTTTCGATTATGACTGACAGAAGCGTTACATCAACATTACCGCCACTTAAAACAACCGCTACATTTTTACCCTTTAATAAGGGAAGTTTATGATGCATTAAAGCAGCAACACCTACGGCGCCCGCTCCTTCAACAACAAGTTTTTGCTTCTCTAGCAAAAACAAAATAGCACTCGCAATCTCTTCATCATCTACACAGATAAACTCATCAACATATTTTAAAATATACTCTAAAGTTTTAGCAGATGTATCTCTTACTGCAATACCATCGGCAATAGTACACACAGATGTCGAATCTACCGCTGATTGAAGCTCATAGGAGTTTTTGAGCGCTGGAGCACCTGAAGCGCTCACACCGATAATCTTAATATCTGGTTTTATACTTTTAACCGCTAGGGCAATACCTGAAATCAAACCACCACCACCAACAGGCACTAGGATAGCATCTAACTTCTTGGCTTGCTCTAATATATCCAAGGCAATAGTTCCCTGCCCTGAGATAACATCATCATCTTCAAAAGGGTGTACGAAAACCATGCCATTTTGTTTTTCATACGCTTTTGCAAAGGCATATGCATCATCATAGCTTGCTCCATGAAGAATAACTTCTGCTCCGAAATACTTCACACCATTCACCTTTGTAAGTGGTGTTGATTCTGGCATAACTATAACTGCTTTTATTCCAAAATGTGCTGCCGAATAAGCAACACCTTGAGCATGATTTCCTGCACTTGCTGCCACAACACCCGAGGCTTTTTCAGTCTTAGATAGTAATGCGATACGGTTATATGCACCTCGAAGCTTAAATGCTCCCGTAGCTTGCAAGTTCTCTTTTTTTAAAGAAACATTAACACCACTTAACTCACTAAGATAAGGAGCGAAAGAGTAAGGAGTATTATTTATAATAGTGCTAATACGTTCACGCGCTTCTTGAATACTCTGAAGATTTAACATTTAAAAAGTTCGCGATACTCTATCATGCTACAGTGATTTTGAACAACTTTCATCCCTGCTTTTTCAGCTTTTTTCGACGCTTCATTATTGACAATACCCTTTTGTGACCAAAAAACTTTTACATCCTCACGTTTTACGCACGCATCAGCGATTGCGTCAAGCGCAGCTGGTTTTCTAAAGATATTAACCATATCTACTGCAAAAGGAATTTCTGCAAGTGAACGATAGACTTTTTCACCTAAAATCTCATCTTCTTTAGGATAGACAGGAATAATTGTATATCCTGCCTCTTTGAGATACTTAGCCACCATATGGCTATCTTTACTTGCATCTGGAGAAAGACCTAAAACTGCTATCGTTTTTACTGAATCAAATATCGCTTTTATCTCTTTTGGATTACTATTAATTGTTGGAAATTCACACTCCATATTTACACCTTTTCTATTTTATTAAATTATATCAAATCGCCTAAATTTCCCTGCTTTAAATGCTTTTTAGGCTTTTCTATGTTATCATAATTCTTCAAATAAAGTCCAATTTTATCATTATTATCGGAACAAACATACCACTATTTTCGACACCATATTTGTCACTATTATTTTATGTATATAGTGCCAGTAAATTTACGATACAATCATGATTTATCATATTCTAAGAAATATTCTAAATTCTTATAAAATATCTCCATCAACACCTCTGTAGTCGTGTTATATCTTATTTTGAATTATTGAATTATAGCATATATTCCTCATCAAATCATATCATTTGAACTTTGTAGAATTATTGGATTATAGCATATTGTGATTTCCGTAAATAAGAGAAGATTTACATGTAAGCTTCTATGCTTACATGTAAGAGGGAGGATTATACTGGTTTAACAGTTACTCCATATTTTTCTTCAGCGATTTTACGCTCTTCTAGGCGATAGCCTTCGATTTCATTGAAGTTAAGGTATTTGTAGATATCTGCCTCTTTTCCAGCTATTTTTGCAGGAACGATATCCATGTACTCTGCTGGAGTTGGGATGCGACCAAGTTTGGCACATACAGCAGCGAGTTCAGCGGAACCGAGATAGACTTGAGTTCCTTTTCCTAAACGGTTATCAAAGTTACGAGTTGATGTTGAAAAGACTGTAGAATCAGGGCGAGCACTTGCTTGGTTACCCATGCATAGTGAACATCCTGGAACTTCGGTATGTGCTTCGATTGCCTTAAATACTTCGTAATAACCTTCGTTGATCAGTTGTTGCTCATCCATACGCGTTGGTGGAACAATCCAGAACTTCTCAACATTTACAGCAGACTCACCACGCATAACTTCACCAGCCGCTCTATAGTGACCGATATTTGTCATACAAGAGCCTAAGAATACTTCATCTATTTTAGTGCCAGCAACTTCACTTAAAAGTTTTACATTATCTGGATCATTAGGACAAGCGAGGATTGGCTCAGTAATTTCATTCATATCTATATCGATAACCGCAGCATATTCAGCATCAGCATCTGGTTTCATAAGTGATGGATTTTCTAACCACTTGTTCATCTTATCAATACGACGCTGAATTGTAGTTTTGTCAGAGTAGCCATCTTTGATCATAGATTCCAAAAGAACAACATTTGATTTGAGGTACTCTTCAACTGGAGCGGTATTTAAAAGAACGGTACATGCAGCAGCGGAACGCTCAGCAGAAGCATCAGAAAGCTCAAATGCCTGTTCTGCTTTTAAATCAGGAAGACCTTCAATCTCTAAAATACGACCAGCAAAGATATTTTTCTTACCAGCTTTAGGAACTGTTAAAAGCCCTTTTTGGATAGCCGTATAAGGAATAGCATTTACAAGGTCACGAAGTGTGATACCAGCTTGCATTTCACCACTAAATCTTACTAGAACAGACTCAGGCATAGTTAAAGGCATGCTTCCTGTAACACCAGCAAAGGCAACAACACCAGAGCCACCAGGAAAAGAGATTCCGATAGGGAAGCGTGTATGACTATCTGCACCAGTTCCTACTGTATCTGGAAGAACCATTCTATTTAACCAAGAGTGGATAACTCCATCACCAGGACGAAGCGCAACACCTGAACGGTTAGAGATAAAATCAGGTAAATTGTGGTGCATCACAACATCTGTAGGTTTTGGATATGCCGCTGTATGACAAAATGATTGCATTACCAAGTCGGCATTGAAACCAAGAGCAGCAAGCTCTTTAATCTCATCACGAGTCATAGGACCTGTTGTATCTTGAGAACCTACAGTTGACATTTCAGGCTCTACATACATACCTGGACGAACACCAGTTAAACCTGAAGCACGTCCAACCATTTTCTGTGCCAATGTAAAACCTTTACCAGTATCAGCAGGTTGCTCAGCAGTTAAAAATATATCTGAAGCACCTAAGCCAAGCACACTGCGAGCCTTAGAAGTCAAACCACGACCAATGATTAGAGGAATACGACCACCAGCACGAACTTCATCCGTGATAGTGTTTGGATTGAGTTTAAAAGTAGCGATACACTCACCATTTTTGTGAGCCTCACCTTTGTAAGGGTAGATAGTGACAACATCGCCAGTTTCCATTTTAGAAACATCAAGCTCTAGTGGAAGTGCACCTGAATCTTCACAAGTAGCAAAGAAAATAGGAGCGATAATGCCACCCATAACAACCCCACCAGTACGCTTATTTGGAACACCATCAATATCTACACCCATATGCCATTGCACGGAGTTTACACCAGATTTACGAGAACTTCCAGTTCCTACAACATCACCAACATAAGAGATTGGGTGCCCTTTTTTCTTCAACTCAGCAATAGTTTCTAAGGGTTTTTCCATCTTGTTTACAAGAAATGAATTTGCATGTAAAGGAATATCTGAACGAGTGAAAGCCTCTGAAGCAGGAGATAAATCATCAGTATTTGTTTCGCCTGGTACTTTATATACTGTAACAGTAATCTCCTCTGCCAGCTCTGGTTTATGTGTAAACCACTCAGCATTTGCCCATGAAGTCATCACTTCAGTTGCAGCTGTATTTTCAGCCTTATGAAGCACTTCTACATCATTAAATGCATCATAAACAAGAAGCGTTTTCTTAAGAGCAGTCACTGCCTCTTTTACAACAGCTTCATTTGAAGATGAGAGGGCATCAATCATCGGTTTAACATTATAACCACCAAGCATCATACCTAACATCTCAACTGCTTTTTCAGGAGAAATAGCCTCAACAGTGACATTTTCTGTTGCTACATCATTTAAAAATGCTGCTTTTACATAAGCTGCATCATCAACACCAGGTGGTACACGATTTATCAATAAATCTAGCAACTCATCAGTGCAATCCGCTTTGATTAACTCAATTACTTCTGCTGTCTGTTCAGCTGAAAGTGGTAGTGGTGGAACGCCTAAAGTTTCGCGCTCAGCAATGTGTGCTTTATAATCTTCTAAAAAAGCCATAATGACTCCTGCAATTTAATTTATCCGTGAGTATAACTAAAAGAAGTTTGGAATATTGCTCAAGTGTTACATTATTGCACAAAGAAATGATTTATATCGTTTTTTATGTATATATTTGTAACACTCTTTAGAGCTACCCTTTACATGTAAGGGTTTAGAGAATCTCTCTATTTCCTTTTGCATTAGGGGCGGAGAGGACACCTTGAAGCTCTAATTGCTCAATAATACGCGCAGAACGGTTATAGCCTATTTGTAATTTTCTTTGTAGATAAGAGATTGATGTTTTTTTATCAGTAAGAACGATAACTTTTGCCTCCTCAAAAAGCTCATCAAGAGGTTCATTCATATCTTTGAGCTCTCCTGATTGAGAAGTTTCATTCTCTTCATATAAAAAACTTTTATCATAGTTGGGCTCGCGTTGTGATTTTATAAATTCAACAATTTCTTCAATCTCTTCTTCTGTTGCCCACGGAGCATGGAGTCTTACAAGTGCAGGTGACCCTGGAGGCGTAAAGAGCATATCACCACGACCAAGCAGTGACTCTGCACCCATCTGGTCTAAAATAATTTTAGAATCTATCTTCTGCCCTACCCTATAAGAGATACGAGAAGGCAAGTTTGCTTTAATAAGCCCTGTAACCACATCTACAGATGGTCTCTGCGTAGCAACTATCAAGTGAATTCCTGATGCTCTTGCTTTTTGTGCTAAACGTGCGATAGAGAGTTCAACATCCTTGCCACTTGTCATCATCAAATCAGCCAACTCATCAATAATAACGACTATATAAGGAAAGTTTTCTCCACCCTCTTTTTTCATTTTTTCATTGTAATTTTCTATATTTTTAGTGCGTGTCTCTGCCATTAATTCATAGCGACGCTCCATCTCTAAAACCATATTATTAAGAGCTACAATTGCTTGTTTTGGTTTTGTGATAACCGGAGTAAGAAGATGCGGAATGTCATTATAAGTAGAAAATTCAAGCATCTTAGGGTCAATCATCAACAAACGCAACTGATCAGGTGAGTTGCGATACAAAAGACTTAAAATCATGGCATTGATGCCCACACTCTTCCCACTTCCTGTTGTTCCTGCAATAAGTAAGTGAGGAAGCTTTTTCATGTCAGTAAGAAAAGGCTTCCCTACAATATCTTTACCCAAGGCAATAGTCAGTGCAGAAGATGCCTCTTTAAAAAGTTTATCTTCAAAAATCTCTCGTAAATAGATAGTCTCTACCGCTCGGTTTGGAATCTCTATTCCAACCACATCTTTGCCAGGAATAGGCGCTTGAATACGGATAGTTTCTGCTCTTAATGCCATGGCAAGATCATCTTGAAGATTTAAAATTTTAGAGACTTTTATGTTAGCAGCAGGTTTAAATTCAAAAGTTGAAACAACTGGGCCTGCGTAGGTTCGTACTACATCACCATCGATTTTAAAATGTGCAAGCTTATCAATCAAATCTTTTATTTTATCGTCTAGTTCACTCTCATCAACTGTATTTTTCTGCTTTGGAGGCTTTTGCAAAAAATCAACCTTAGGAAGTTTAAAGTTTTTAGGCTTCTCTGTCTTACCTGTGTCTATTTGATCAAGGAGCTTTTTGTTTTCTTCGAGTTCCTCAACCACAATAGTCTGTTTATTTTCTTTGACTTTTTTTGAAAGAGAGAGAATCGTTTTTTCTTGGGGTTTTTCTTCTTCTTTTTCGTGTGTTTTTTCTACAACTTCTTCACTTATCTCCTCTGCTGTTTCGAGAACTTCAGGTGCTTGAACTTCTACTTCTCTGCTCACTTCTTGTGCTTTTATTTTTTTTCTTACAGGCTTACTTGTCTGTCGTGTGTAAGATGACTCATGAAGCCCTTGTCTCTCATTTTCAACTATAGATTTTTGAAAGCTAAATAGTTTTTTTACATTTTCTAAAATCTCAGCAATGCTCATATCTATAATCATCACAATAGAGACCAAAGAGGCTATAAGCCAAAAAACACTCACACCAAAAAGTCCGATATAAGGAGTCATAAAATCCACAAAACTAGCGCCTATCATACCTCTAAAACTATTTTCTATCAATATCGCTTGCAAGATTAAAAAAGAGAAGAAAAGCAAAATAGATGCGACAGTAACCTCTATGCTACGAAGCGAAAAATTGCGACTCCTATACCAATACACTAAAGGTGCCATCATCGCAAAAATATAAACATAAGAGAGATAACCAAAAACTTGATGATTAAACTCTGCAAAAGCAGACCCAAAGCTACCTATAAGACCTGAACTACCTAAAATAGTCGCCAATGCTAAATAAAAAAATATTCCAAAAAATGTGATTAAGAGTGCGTCACGCAAAAGAAAACATCCTTACATGTAAATAAGGAATTGAATTTAAATAACATTGCTATAATTAGCGTAGTTATTTAAATTCAATTCCTAAGAAGAGAGTATAACAAAAAAAGCGCAAAAGAAGCGCTTTGTATGTCAAAATGCCAAATATTTAGAGATAATTCACAAGTGAGAGCTGTGAAATACGTGAAATTGACGAGAACATTGCTTGGTAATTAAGTGTTAATTGTTGTAATTGCAAGGTTGCCTCTGCGATATCTACATCAATCACTTCTGAGCGTAATATTTTTGTATTTACCAAGAGCATGTCTGTACGATTGATTGCTGCACTTAAGCTTTGAGATTGTGAGCCTGCTTGAGACTGCATACGATTCACATGTTCATTAAGATCATCAATAATCGCAATGCCATTTTGAATACCACCATTTCGAGGATCTTTTGCATCACCATCAGCTCGATATCTCCCCTCTTCAACAGCTTTTATCGCTTCATCAATCTGGGAAAAAAAGTTTGTTTTGGGATCACGAATTGTTAAGGCAGTATTTGCGTTAAAAGTAGTTACCGAAGCGTTTGTTGTAAAATTATCTGAACTGGTATCATACATTGCTAAAGTAGCTTTTGTGGATGTACTAGAGTTTGTTAAATCTTTCAATACAATTTTTCCATCACTACTAAGAGTAATATTTGAATTTGTATTGGCATTTTGAATCTTAGCACGATAGTCAGCATCATTGTCTGTTGGTACTTCACCATTCATTGCCATATTTACGACATCTAAAAGTTGTCTGTATGTCATATCAGCAGCTACTGTGTCGTTGCCTTTTCCATCACCTACATTATACAGAAGTGAATCAGCAGGCACAGAGCGTACTTCAACAATGTCTGTAGCAGGATTTGCGCCAAAAACTACATCTACGCTATAAGGCGTTACTCCATCAGTTTGCAAGCCCCCTACTCTAATCCTAGTAGAGCTAATATTTGAGAAAACATCACCCAATTTTGTTGCATCAACTGCAAAGCTATTATCATCTTTGAGTATTTGTGAAACATTGCTCTGTAGTTTCATACCATCTTGCGCAAAAAGTGTTCTATCATACATAAGACCATCAGCAGTTGTTGCTACTGCAGAGGTGAGAGCACTTTTATTGAACTCTTTTACATGTAAGCTAGGATTAAGTGCTGCGCTTGCGCCATCAATAATTTTTTTAAAATCTGTCTCGCCATTGCTAAGATTGTCTATGCTTCCAGTATTTGGAGCTGGATATGCTACAGCATCATTAATATCAGCTAAATCATCTCCAGTCGTATCAAAATCAACTGCTCCAATCATATGAAAATCAAGTTTACTAGAACCACTAAGCTTATCTTTAATCTCTATCTGTCCATGTTCATTTAAGCTTACATCAACAGACCCAGCACCAAATTTAGTCTCTATTGCGCTTAGCAACTCACCTACTTTTTGATCTGAAGTCATCGCAATAGATTGCTTAAAAGATGTTCCATCACTTTTCGTACCACGAATATAAAAATGACTTATCGCATCATTTGTAGTATCGTTATCCGTATCACCCATTAAATCACGAATAGTATTATCCGTAGTAATATATTTCTCTTGTGCACTGCCTCTAGTGAGGATATTGCTTTGCATAACATCAGGATACAGATCATTTAAACTTAACTGCTTGACATTTGTTGTGATTTTTCTCTGTGTATTGCTCTCTTCTCCTAAAAAAAGGTCTGCTCCAGAGATATTATATTTTTGCTTTATATCATTTCCAAGAAAGGCATTAAGAGCACCATCATTGCCCGTATAATTACTCTCATTATCAAGAGGTTTTGTTGAAGTTTGTGTTCCAGAAAAAAGATACTGACCATTTATAGAAGTATCTGCTAAATTTTTTAAATGACTTTCTAAGCCACGCAACTCTTGAGCGATAGCATTTAAACTTGCATCTGAATGTGTTCCATTAGCTGCGTTTATTAATTTTACCTTCATCGTATCAAGCGCTTTAGAAAAATCCCCTAAAACTGTATCTGTTTGCGTACTAAATTTATAAGCACTTTGGGTGCTTTTTTTTACTTGTGTAAGTGTTGTCACTTCATTATCAAGACGCATAGTATCGATAAAAGTAGCATTATCTTCATGAGCATATTGAATTTTTTGACCCGAAGAAATCTGCTTATTTACATCAAACAGAGCCTGTCCCGTCTTATTATTTTCACCATATATGTCTCTATATTGCATACTGTTTGTTACACGCATGAGACACCTCCATATTTGATTATTTTATTTTAAAAAGCAATTTGAATACCAACTTCTTACATGTAATATCGTCCAAAAGCTGTTTTTCTTTACTAAGAGAACAATATATTGAAAAATATTGCTTCTTTCATTCTTTATTAAGTAAAGTATAAATATAATCACGAACTTTATTTCTAACCCAAACTAAATGCCAGTGTGATGGAATGGTAGACTTAGGGGATTCAAAAGTCTGTGACCCCACGCTCCGATAAAATCACATATTTCAAAAGCCCTATATTAGGACTTTTTCTTTTTCAAATCTATTAAATTTCACTCTTAAAATTTCCATTTTATTGTCATTATGGTGTTTTATTGCACAAATCCTGCACACATAGCCCTACTCTTTTTATTACTATTGCACACTTTTTTTGAATGACTTTTTTCGACACAGCTTTAATCTATGTCGAAAAAACATAATAAATTCGACATAGATTAAAACTATGTCGTAATTTTATCAATTTCACGACATACCTTTTTGAAGTAATTCAAATAGTTTTACATTAACAAAAAATTTACTATTTTTGATTTTAACACTTTTAAGTATTCCTATTTTTTCTATAGCCTGTAAATGCTTACTAGCTGTTTCTCTATGAAGATCAAGAGAATGAACTAACATATCAATCTTTGTGTAGGGGTGAATAAAAAGTACTTCGAGCAAATCTTTTGAATATATCTTAGGAAGTTCTATTTTTAACTGCTCTTTTGTACTATCCATAAGCTCTTTAATATCATTGATAAGTTGAATCTGTCCTAGTGCAGTTTGCTCAATACCCTCAAGCATATACAAAATCCACTCATGCCATGAGTCTTTAGTTCTCACTTCTTGTAAAAGTTTATAGTAGTCAGCCTTATGTTTTATAATATAACTACTCAAATATAAAATAGGAAGATCTAAAAGGTCATTTAAGACAAGGTATAAAATATTTATAATTCTACCTGTTCTACCATTACCGTCGTAAAATGGGTGAATAGATTCAAATTGATAATGAATAACTGCCATTTTAATCAAAGGGTCAATGTCGTCCTCAGTATTTATGTACTGCTCAAGGTTATTAAGAAGCTTTCTGATCGTTGCTTCGTCTTGAGGTGGAGTATGAATTACTTCACCAGTTGCTTGATTTTTCAGAACTGTTCCTGCTTGTTTTCGTATGCCAGCAACATTCCCTTCAAGCTCTTCTTGAATATCGACGATATGACGAGTTAAAAGCAGAGAATGCTCACGAACCAAGTCAAAACCTTTAAGTAATGCTCTGCTATAGCTTTGAACCTCTTTTGTAGCATGAGAGATACTTGAAATATCTAAACCTGACCGAAAAAGCTCGTCATGTGTCGTAATGATATTTTCAATTTCAGAGCTATCTTTTGCTTCTTGTAAAATCAATGAGTTTATTAAAATCGCTTGATTAGGAATAATTTTGGCAACACCATTAAGTTTGGCAAGAGCTTTATTTGCTGTGATAGATTTTTTTAGGATAGATTTTGTTTCAATATCTATTTCTAGTGGTAAATTGCTTGGTATGAATTCAGTCATTAAATTTTAGACTTCACTTTCATAATTTTTATTCATTTTTCTTACATATTTTTTAACGCTTACATTAAGAATGTCTTTACTACTAATTTTATCTAACCATGCTCGTTCTTCAGTTGGTAAAATTTGAGAAGCATATATCAATGCTCTTAGTGACCATGGATCTAATGAAAATGATAACTCTTTCTGCTCTCTAATAAATGAGAATTTTTTTTTGAATAATGCCATTAAAAAAGACTTTCTCTTAAAAGATATACCACCAAACTTTTTGAACACTTTATCAGTTAATTCCAAGGTACGTAAATGCTCATTCTTTATTAACATATAATCTATCCATAAGTTTACAAATGGAATTTTGTATTCTCTAAGTTCATTTATTTTAGTTGCTATCATGGTTCTATTTGCTTCAACAAAATTCTTATCAACAATCTTAATAAGGAATAAACATACATTTTTAATAGCTGGAAGTAAATTTTCTAAATTTTGAATTACTTTTAATGTTATCTCTGAGTCTTCTATTTTTTTCATTTTTCCAAATAAGTGTCTTGCAACACCTAAATCAAACTTTTCATTAGATTCCAATACATAATCTAATATTTCATGAAAAACTAATGTATCAACTATAACTTTACGCTCTTTTTTCGCTTCAGCTTCTTCCTCTTCACCCATACCGTACATATCAAAAGCGGAAGACCCTAAAATATTGTGCCATTTTTCTTTCTTTTTATTCTCTTCCAATTCAGGGTCAAAAACCTCTTCAACAAATGTACTAGACAATTTTAAATAAGTTTTAGCAGAAGATAAACTTAACTTATGGTGGGTATATAAGTACTTTGTAAGTTCTTGAAGTATTTTATATGTTTCTTGTTTTGTTTTAGCAAAAATTCTAAGATCGTCAGCATAACGAGTAAAAGTAACATTATTATTAAATAAGAAATGATCTATATCTGTTAAAATAAACTCTGATATCACTATACTAGCAGTAGGACCCACCGGAATACCTTTGGAACTAGAAGCAGTTAAAGACATTAAAAAGTTTTCTAATAATTTAGCAACATGTTTACTTTCTTCTGTTGATTCACTAAAATATTCATAAGAATCACAAATACTATTATGTACACGGTGAGTATAGATATTATTATAAAAATCTGCAATGTCAGTGGCTAGTATATATTCAAAATTTTGTGCATGCTTCTTTGTATTATCTTCAAAAGCTTCCCATGCTTTATTTTGTATATCTTTATCAAATAGATTTCCATTCTCGTCTAACTTAAACCTATAGCTACACGATATTCCCTGCGAAAAATCAAAACGATATTTTTCAAGCTGAGGAACAATATAATAAATTAAAGAAAAATAAATCAATGTGTCTATTGGATCGAGTTGGTGTGAGATTCTAAATCCTATTGTACTTTTAGGAACAGCCATAATTCTAGTTGCCCCTGTCTCATACTTGTATAAGTTTTGGGCAGTAAGCTTAGCCTTTATATCAGCCCAGTCAGACCATATAGCATGAAATTCAAAAGGTTTAGGGAAGATATCCCCGTCTGAAAATCTCTGTAAGTGTTTTTTAGTCCATTCCAGAGACTCTTCAGATAAATAAAATTCTTTTTGTGCTCGTGCCACAGAATCCTCACTTAAGTTAATTATCACTATTATACCTTTAAATTCATAACACAGAAAAATATATTCATTTATGAATATATTTAGGTAACTTTTGGCATAATTCCATTTCAAGACTTCTTCATGTGCCAGCATGGTGAAATTGGTAGACACGTTGGATTCAAAATCCAATTCTAGTAATAGAGTGCCGGTTCGATTCCGGCTGCTGGTACCACCCTTTAAAACTTTCAAGTAAACCAAACTTTATGTATAATTTCAACAACACAATTCAAATAAAGAGTAATAGCAACTGCACATTCAGTTTAGATTAATAGACTTACTGCACAGTTATTGCACAGAGAGGCTTTAAATCCCTATAAATAGGGGCTAAGGTCAGGATTCAAAATCCCCCGCCTTTGGGCGTGCCGGTTCGAGTCCGGCCACTGGTACCACTTTTAATCCAAATCATCTTCACTACCTTTCAACAAAGCTTTACATACTATAATGCGCTCATGAATGAAATAAACTTTTCAACACTAAAATTATCCCCAGCAATGTTAGCAAATCTTGAGACACTTGAATACAAGTCTATGACTCCTGTTCAAGCCCAAAGTTTGCCCGAAATTTTACAAAACCGTGATGTTATTGTTCAAGCCAAAACAGGAAGCGGTAAAACTGCCGCCTTTGGTATTGGCTTGCTTCATAAACTCAATGTAAAATCATTTAAAATCCAAAGCATGATTATCTGCCCTACTCGTGAACTAGCTGATCAGGTGGCTAAGGAGCTGCGTCGTTTGGCACGATTTGCTCATAATATCAAAATTTTGATGCTTTATGGTGGAACTCCTTTTAAGCGTCAAGTCAATTCTCTCTCACATGGCGCACATATAGTTGTTGGTACTCCTGGTCGTCTTATTCAGCATATTAGCGAGCGCACTATCAATCTTGAAGCGATGAATACTTTGGTTCTTGATGAAGCTGATAGGATGTTGGATATGGGATTTTTTGATGATATAAAAAAAATCATCACAAATACTCCTGCAAAACGGCAAACTATGCTTTTTTCAGCTACCTATCCCGATGAGATTATGAGTTTGAGCGCAGAGATACAAAAAGACGCTGTCAATATTCAAACAATCAGCCAAGAGAGTGCAAATAAGATTATCGAGCGTTTTTACAAAACTAACTTTGATGAGAAACTGCAGGCTACGGTAAATATTCTCTCATCTTTTAAACCTGAGAGCACTATTATTTTTTGCAATACAAAAGTAAAGGCGCAAGAGTTAGCTGATGACTTACAAAAACAAGATATAGATGCGCTTGCAATTCATGGGGATTTAGAGCAGTTTGTACGGACTGATGTCTTGGTTCAATTTTCAAATCATAGCTGTCCTGTTTTAGTTGCAACCGATGTTGCTGCGCGTGGACTTGATGTGAAAAATCTTTCTGCTGTTATCAACTATGATATCCCTAATGATAGCGACACCTATACACATCGCATAGGGCGAACAGGTCGCGCTGGTAAAGAGGGTCTCGCTTTTACACTCTATGTCAAAGATGAAATAGAAGATATATATGCGGATGAAAAACGTATTTTTGAAGATGCAAAAGCCTTACATGTAACAGATCTTATCAAAATCCTTCCAAAAAATGTCACCTTAGTTATCGAAGGTGGCAAGAGAGAGAAGTTACGCGCTGGAGATATTCTTGGTGCTTTAACTGCCCAAGGTGGACTAGAGGGTAAAAGTATAGGCAAGATTGATATCTATGATAGACAAAGCTATGTTGCGATAGAGCGAAAATATATCGACAAGGCATACCAGCTTATACAAAATGGAAAACTCAAAGGACGGAAGTTTTCAGCATGGATTTTAAAATAATGACTCTCTATGTTGATGGTGATGCTTTTCCTAATCTTTTAAAGCCTATATTGCTACGCGCTATTGAGCGCTTGAAAATCCCCACCTTTGTTATTGCCAATAAAAAGATAAGTATCGGAAAATCCTTACATGTAAGCTATATCATTGTAGAACAAGGCGCAGATGAAGCAGACCACAAGATAGTAGAGATGGCACAAGAAGGCGACTTAGTTATCACCGCCGATATCCCTCTAGCCGATAGAATAATCTCCAAAAATGCCCATGCAATAGACCATAGAGGCGAACTCTACAGTGTGGATAATATCAAGCAGTATCTAGCGATGCGTGATTTGATGGAGAAGATAAGAGAGAGTGGTGAGATGACAAAAGGACCGAAACCTTTTGGCGTGAAAGACGCACATGAGTTTGCTAATCAGCTGAATGCTTTTTTAACAAAATACTACCGATAATACCCAATCTGCACCAAAGCCTGCAGATCAATATCATCTTGTTCGTAATCACCAATAGTCCCACCAGGAAGCGGAGCTATGGGGATGATATCCCAATTTAGTTCATAGTGCGAAGAAGCGTTCATAAATTTCAGTGCTGATTCTTGCGCAGATTCACTGAGGTATTCAAACATAATACAATAGCAAGAGGTGTCACGATTTGATTCTGAAATAAGCATAAGGCATTGTAGTAATCTCTAGCTTAAAATCTGATACACTACGGTATGAAAAATATATTTATTACCGATTTGGATCACACTTTTTTACGAACCGACCTCTCTATCACCCCTTATACTCAAAAAATATGAAACGCTAAGGCTTCTGAGAACATTATGAGTGTAGCAACTGCTAGAACTTACAAAAAAACTGCCCAGTTTTTAAAGGATATCTATATAAATGCACCTATGATTTTACTTGATGGGGCGCTTGTGGCAACAATGGATAAAAAAATTATCGCTACGAAGCTTATCAATAAAGAAGTTGCTGATGCAATTATTGATGAGGGTGCAAAATTTGGAATTTTTCCTTTTATACTTGCCCTAGCTGATAAAAATCTCAATGAGGCTTTTTTATACTCCAATATCTGCAATAAAGATCAGAGACAGGTTTTATCACGCTATGCAAAAGAGGATAACTTGCAAGAGTGTAGAGATATTCGAGCTATGGATAATAACTTTAAAGTTGTCTATATGGGGGAAGAGAAACTCTTAAGAAAGCTTCTTGTAGAACTCAGATGTGTTTTTGGCAATGAACTTAAATACATCTTAGCCCCTGAAGCTTATGTCGGCTGTTATTTTTTAACGCTCTTGCATAAAGACGCAGATAAAGCGCATGGTATACAAAGCCTCATTGAATATAGTGGACTTGAGATGGAGAAGCTCACTGTTTTTGGAGACAACCTAAACGACCTAGGGATGTTTCAGCTCTCAAAAACTTCTGTTGCCGTAGCAAACTCCCACGAAAAATTGAAAAAACATGCTACAATTATCTCGCAATATACAAATGATGAAGATGCGGTAGCTAAGTATCTTGAAGGAGTCTAAGTGACATGTCAATCAAGCTTTATACCTATGGTGATTATGAAGATTTTATTTTTATTGGCACTTTTTACCTTAAGAACCGCTAAGGTGACTTCATGATAAATCTTCAAAAACTTAAAAATGGATTTGAATACCTCGATATTTCAAACAAAAGTGCTCACGCAAAGATAGCCTTACAAGGTGCGCATATATTTCACTACGCACCGCATAATAGTAATCCTCTTTTATGGCTAAGCCAAGCGAGTGATTTTGAGCTAGGCAAGGCTATTCGTGGTGGAGTTCCTATCTGCTGGCCTTGGTTCGGGATGTCTGAAAATCCTGAGCTTCCCCAGCATGGTTTTGCACGTACGAGTATGTGGCAATTGAGCGCAAGCTCAGAGATAGATGCGCATACAACAGAGCTTACTTTAACTTTAAAACACTCAAAAAGCTCTCTTAAACTTTGGCCATATCGTTTTGAGTTATCCTTACATGTAAGGGTTTCAGACACCCTTACTATGGAGCTAAAAACTACAAATCTTGATGAAAAACCTTTCAAAATTACCCAAGCTTTACATAGTTATTTTCAGATATCAGATATTTCGCATGTGCATATCGAGGGTTTAGGCAAGAGCAGTTATTTTGATGCCTTAACACAAGAACAGTACCAACAAAACGGCGATATAGAGTTTTATCAAGAAGTAGATCGTATCTATCAAGGGATTAAGCACGAAATAAGGCTTGTCGATATCAAGCGTCAGATAGTCATTAAAAATGAGGGCTCATCTTCAGCCGTCGTTTGGAATCCTTGGATAGAAAAATGCGCTCGAATGAGTGCTATGAATAATGATGCCTATCGTACGATGGTCTGTATAGAGTCTGCTAATGCCCTTGAAGATGCCAAAGCGATAGCACCTCTTCAATCGCATACACTCAAAGCCTATATAGAAGTTACAAATCTATGAGTATTTTTACTTTACAATCTTGCGCTGGTGGTTTTTTAGATGAAGATCTAGAAAAATTTAACAAAACTTTTGATGATTGGTGCGTTCAGTTTGATAGTTTTGAAGATGCCGCTCTTATAGCGAATACACTTAGTAGCAATGTCGAAATCGTTGAGATTACACCCCTGAGTTATCCCAAATATTTTTTCCATAATCTTCAAGGAAATATCTATGCGACACGAGAACTTGAGGGTAAAATTATCTGTATCGTAGAACCGTTTATGGGTTCTAGCTATCGTATAGCAGTCTGCGACTTGGAAACAAAACAGGTTACATTAACACAAACTCGTTATAAAAGTGTTTTAAGTGTCGAAGGCACTTTTGCAAATTTTACGGTTTAATTTTCTAATAATATATGAGCATCATACGCTAAACGCAAAACACCGATGGCGTAGTTTGATGAGTTATTATAGGTCATGATTTTTTTTGCATAGCGACGCAGATACTCAAGGTCTTTGTCTCCGCAAGCGAAGCAGTTATATTTTTTCCCAGTTTTTTTACTCTTGGCATAGACAAAAGAGCTATTTTTATAAGTGAAATCATATGCATACCAATCCTCTTCTACCATCTTCATATTAGGAATTTTTCTCCACACTATCAGCTCTTTAAAGCCAGCAACACTGTTTAAAAACTTACTTGCAGACATGATAGCATCAGACATATCTGTTAAATCTCCCAACTCTTTTTTGTATCCCTCTATGTAGATAAAATTATTTGGCATAAATTGAGGGATACCTACTGCTCCTGCATACGAGCTAGGGAAGTTACATGTAAGGGGCTTGTAACCCTTATCGTAGCAATACTTTATGATAGAAACCATATTGGATTTTCCCATCTTAAGAAGCCATGTATCACGAGAAGATTTTACTTCTGTTTTCAAAACAAGGGTGTTAAAAACACTAAAAGCATCATGCTTTGGTTTGATTTTTCCCAAACGCGTCTCTTTCATCAAAATTGCGGCCACTACTTCTCTATTTACCTTATATCTGGACTCCGCAAGATTATAAACATTTTCATATTTTTTAATATGAGTTTCAATTTGAGGCACATATTTTAATAAATTATTATTGGCACGCTTTTCATTGGCATGATGGGTTTTTATCTGCTTAGGTTGAAAGAGTTTAAAGCTTTTCATGTCAAGTTTTCTGGTTTTTTTCGAGAGTAAAAATTCGTTGGCATACTGTAGTGAGACACCTTTTTTTACAGCTCTTTTGCAGACCTCTTCATAGTTTTTATTTTTAAAACCACAATTAGAATATGCAGCAGATAAAATTGTAGTGATAGATAGTAAAAAAAATAGTTTAATCATCAAATCGACTCCTTAACTCTTCTAATCTCTGCGGAGTCCCTATATCGTACCACTCACTTACATGTAAGGCTCCGCTTATGCGATTGTTTACGATTGCTTTGCGAAGAAGTGGGGCAAGGGTTTGTCTGCCATAACTCTCATCTTTAAAAAGTGTTGGATTATAGCAGCCTATGCCTGAAAAAGTATATTTTTCCTCACCCTCATTAAGAACTCTCCCCTCTTTGAGGGCAAAATCACCTTTGAGATTATGCTCAGGATTAGGTACTAAAATAAGATGAGCCAAATCATCACCCAGCTCAAAACTGCTATCGAACTCATAATCACTCCAGATATCGCCATTAACAACTAAAAAGCTCTCTTCACCAAGCAGAGGCAAGGCTTTTATAATCCCCCCTGCACTCTCTAGCGCACCCTCTTCTTGCTCATCAGAGTAGATAAGTTTGACACCCCACTGTGAACCATCTCCTAAGGCTTGAGGTATCTTATAGCCTAAATGTGCGATGTTGATAATAATCTCTTCAAATCCAGCTAGAGCTAGTTTTTCAATATGCCAGACAATCAAGGGTTTATCCTTTACATGCAAGAGTGGTTTTGGAAGCGTATCGGTGAGTGGGCGCATACGCTCTCCTCTACCTGCTGCTAGTATCATAGCTTTCACATTAATAACCCAGAAAACTCTCGAGTCTCCTCATAGCGCGAGGCAGTCTCTAAAACATATCTCAAAGCTAGAGGTATATCTTTGAGATAGCCATCTTTTCCATCACGAATAGAGAGTCTTGAGAAGATACCCAATACTTTTATATGGCGTTGTAGTCCCATAAAATCAAACCATTTTAGAAACTCTTCATCGCTTATGTGTAAGCCTTTCTTATCTCGAAACTCTAGGGCTAGTTTTTCTATCGCTTCTCTCTCAAAAGAGATATAACAATCTTTCAAGAGTGAGACTAAATCATACATCACCGCTCCACTCATCGCATCTTGATAATCTATAATGCCAAACTCATTTTTAGGAGTGAGCATAATATTTCGTGAGTGAAAGTCGCGGTGAACGAAACACCCTTGGGGTTGCTCTAAAACCACCTCAGAGATAGCGTCTAAAGTATTTTCAAGTAGATTTTTCTCTTTTTGAGTTAGGCTTACATGTAAGAGTTTTTCGATATACCACTCCTGCATCAGATTCATCTCAGCATGTAAAAATGCCTTATTATATAGAGACAAATCTTGAGTATCTGCCTCTTGCATTTTGATAATAACATCTATGGCTTGTGAGTAGTAGTTTTGAAAACTCTTTTCATCTAAAACATCAAGTAGATTGGTATTGCCAAAATCTTCTAAAATCAAAAAGCCCTCTTTTATATTTTGCTCTAAAATAGCGGGGGCATTAACGTTTATGTCTAAGAGTTTTTCTGTCACCTTGATAAAAGGTCTCAAAGACTCTTTTTCCAAAGAGGAGTCCATAAAAATAAAACTCTTATCCCCATTTTTCAAGCGATAATACTTCCGAAAACTCGCATCTGCCGAAGCTACTTCAATGCTATGGTTTTTATAAGGTGTTGTTGCCAAGTATGCTCTGATTTTGTTCATAAGATTACCTGTTTACACTGTAGGCATTATTGAGATTTTTTAATATGTGCTAACATTTTTTTATGCCGCTCTGTGTATGAATTTTAAATTCTCTTTTTCATACTGATATGTTTTATGTAAATCATAAGCATTTTGTAAATTTAACCAAAATTCAGCAGTCGTACCAAAATATTTTGATAGTTTTAGTGCCATAAGCGGAGTTACTCCCCTTTTTTCATTATACAATTCACTAAGTGTTTTTATCCCTACTTTTAAGTCATTAGACAGTTTTGCTTGTGTCAAATGCAATGGTATTGCAAACTCCTCTTTTAATATAATTCCAGGATGGGTGCTAGGTCTAATCTCTTTCATATTATTAATCCTTATTTATGATAATCATCGATATATACATCATAAGCATTAGAGTTTTCAAATCTAAATATCAATCTAAACTGATTGTTTACTCTAATGCTACAAAAACCTTTTAAGTTGCCTTGTAAAAATTCAAGCTTATTTGATGGAGGTATCTTTAAATCTTCCCAATTATAAGCCGAATTTAACATATCTAATTTTCTTTTACCTATCTTATTTATAGCTTGAGAAAACCTTTCTTGGTGTTTACCATCAAAAAGTTGCTTTGTGTATTTACATTTAAAACTTACAATCATATTATCATCTTATCTCAATATGATAACATTGTCAAATAATAAGAGGGTGGAGACGATTTTTTTTGTTATTCTTTTGGGCTTGTGACTGATTTTATCCATAAACCCCACCCAACAAAGTATCTTCTTTTGCTCCAGTAACGGATTTGAGGGTGACTTTTTCTCTGTGGACTCTTTTGTATGCTAGCCATGCGAATACCATCGCTTCGAGCATATCGCCCTCTTGGTTTATCTCTAACTTTATGGGGTGTATGGCTTCTTGTAGTGACTCCATAAAGAAGCTGTTTTTTCCGCCGCCACCGCAGACGATAAGGGTTTTTATATCAAAGTTTTTAAGCTCATTTGTGATGGTGTGTACGCTTAAGGCGAGGAGTGTAGCTTGGATATCTTGCGCTTTTAGGGAGAAATTTTTTAGCTGTTTTTCTAGCCATTCTTGGTTAAAAAGTTCACGCCCTTGTAGACGATAGTCGTTTAGTTGATAAATATTGATAATATCTTTATTTAAATATTTCAATTCATCTAGTATTTTTCATAATTTATCTACTAAAACTGGGGTGAAAAATGTAATAACAGACTTAATTAATAGTTATGCATATTAATTGTAGATAACTTATTTCAATAAAACAGCAACCTATTAAATATATTTTTGTAAAATATGCTATAATCATAAAATATAATTTAAGGATTTATTATGGATATAAACTATTTCATTAGAAAACAAGAGTTAATCTTAGCAAAAATAGAAACTACTTTTCTTAGAAAGAAATATTTTGACTATTTAAATTCTAATGAAAGGTTAATAGCTCTCATTGGTGCTCGAGGTGTTGGCAAGACTACCCTGCTTTTTCAGTACATAAAAGCCAATAATGAAAACTCTCTTTATATGACAGGAGATGATATAGAATTCACAAACTCTAGTATATATGAACTTACAGATGAGTTTTACTCACTTGGTGGAAGAGTCATAGTAATAGATGAAGTTCATAAGTACAAAAACTGGGCTCAAGAGATTAAAAACATCTATGATAGTTTCCCGGATCTTACCATTAGGGTCAGTGGTTCATCCATGATTAATATTCTATACGAAAAATACGATCTAAGTAGAAGACTTGCAATACATAATGTCCCTGTTCTGAATTTTAAAGAATACTTTGAGATTCAAAAGGGAGTAGAGCTCGACTCATATTCACTCCAAGAGATACTCACAAACTCTAGTGAGATCTCTAAAAAACTTGTATTCAAGTATCAAGATCTATATGGAGAGTTTAAAAAATATCTGCAATATGGTGCATACCCTTTTTACCTAGAAGGTCTAAATAGTTTTAATTCCAAACTTTATAATGCATTAGAGAAAATCATTCATGAAGATATCCCTCCACTTAATAAAATTGATTACACACACATCACAGTGTTTGAAAAACTTATATTTTTTGTGGTATCTGCTAACAATCCTTTTGATGTAAATGTAACAGCACTCTCCAGAGAATTTGATGTAAGTGTACCTACACTCAATACTTATTTGAGTATATTGGATAAAACTGCTATTTTTAAATCGATGCGCAAGTTTTCAAAAAAGATATCTAAAAAGCCTCAAAAGATACTTTTTGCTAATACAAATATTTTATATGCTTATGCTGATAAAATAAATCTTGATATTGACATAGGAGTAGTAAGGGAGACATTTTTTGTAAACTGCTTTGAAAATATATATTATAGTGATATTGGAGATTTTAAAGTAGATAAGCATATATTTGAGATTGGAGGGAAAGCTAAGTCATTTTCTCAAATTAAAGATATAAAAGGTAGTTATTTGGCAATAGATATTGATTTTACACCAAATAACAATAAAATACCTCTTTGGCTATTCTCATTCATAAAATAACAATTAGTTAAATTTAAATATCTTAGAGTAATAGCTATTTATGGCATAAATTTTATTGGCTGTGTCTCTTGTTCTACGAATGCATTATAAAAAGCATTGAGTTTTAATTTTTGTGTTAGTTCCTGTATCGCTGGCTCCAAGTACCGCTACGAAGACTTGTGCAGTCTCTATGTTGCCACTCTTTTGATTACAGATGGGGATAGTGACACCACTGTAGTCAACGAAGAGTTTCTCTCCTGCGATATGTATCTATCTCATGGAAGGGTTGAGTTTCTGTTTGTATCTTCTGTAGTAGACTCTGAATTGTGTATACTCGTAGGCATCAGAGCCATGTTCCTCTTTATAGATTTCCCAAAGAAACATAAGTGTGACTTTGGTTTTATTGTCTTTGGATTGTTTGAGCTCTTGGTGGACGATGTTATAATCAGGCATCACTTTACCCGACTTAACAGTAATATTTGTCTGTTTT
>CAMZLS010000035.1 GCA_947311765.1 uncultured Helicobacteraceae bacterium | reverse complement strand
ACTCATAGTTAATGAAAGGGCAGCAGTTTTTATGTATTTACCTTTTGAAGCTGCAGGCTTTTGCTTGTTTATAGCTCTCATAAAAGTATAAAAGTTTTCACTTAAACTAGCTTCATCAAAACTTACTTTACCAATGCCAGCATGAATATTTCCTTGCTTATCAACACGGAAGTTTACTTGTCCACCCTTGTTATTTTCAACTGCTTTTGTTACATCCATAGTAACTGTACCAGTCTTAGGGTTAGGCATAATACCTTTTGGCCCTAAAATACGACCAACTTTACCAACAAGTCCCATCATATTTGGTGTTGCAATTAAAACATCAAAATCAATCTTTCCAGCTTGAATATCAGCTATCAAGTCATCAGCACCAACAATATCAGCGCCAGCAGCTTTTGCTTCATCAGCTTTTGCATCTTTTGCTACAACTGCTACTCTAACTGATTTACCAGTTCCAGCAGGAAGAATAACAGAACCGCGAACCATCTGATCAGCATGTCTTGGATCAACATTCAATTTTAGTGCTATCTCAACAGTCTCATCAAACTTAGCAGATGCTAAAGATTTAACTATAGATAGTGCTTCTGTTGCAGAATATTTTTTTTCTGCATCAACTTTTTTCAGTAATTCCTGAAATCTTTTTGTTACTTTTTTTGCCATTTTATATCTCCACGCAATTTTGCTTCCGCTTTATTACCCTAAGCGGTTAAGGGAAAAATTAATCTACTATTTCAACGCCCATGCTTCTTGCAGACCCAGCAATAATCTTAGCTGCCTGCTCACGATCATTTGTATTAAGATCAGCAATCTTCTGCTCTACTACTTCTAGTACTTGTGCCTTAGTTAGCTTTCCAACTTTGTTTTTAAGTGGATTGTCAGTACCTTTTTTTATACCAGCAGCTTTCATAATAAGATCCGATGCAGGTGGTTGCTTTGTGATAAAAGTAAAACTTCTATCAGCATAAACAGTAATAACAACTGGGATATTATAACCCATCTTATCTTTTGTTTTTTCATTGAATGCTTTACAAAATTCCATAATGTTTACACCCTGTTGTCCAAGTGCTGGACCTACTGGAGGTGATGGATTTGCTTTTCCTGCAGCAATTTGCAGTTTGATTTCGCCTGTTATTTTCTTAGCCATAAACTATTCCTTTATACTATTTTTTCAACTTGAGTGTAGAGAATCTCTACTGGTGTGCTTCTACCAAATATTAGAACATTTAGTTTTAACTTCCCATGTTCCATATCGTACTCTTCAACTGCTCCAGTAAAGTTTGCAAACGGACCTTCTGTGATTCGTACGCTCTCTCCTGTTTCAAAGAAGATTTTAGGTTTAGGTGCACCTTTTTTCTCTGCTTTTTCTAAAATTACCTGAATATCTTTTTCTGTTAAAGGAGTAGGCTTCTTAGACTCTCCAATAAAACGACCAACCTTAGGCAATGACTGAATCATGTGCCAAAGTCTAGTATCTAAATCTAAACATGCAAATGCATATCCAGGATATAGAGTTCTTTCAGTTATTTTTTTCTTTCCATTTTTAACTTCAATAACATCCTCTGTAGGAACAATTATCTCTTTAAGTTTATCTTCAATCGAGTTGTTAACAACAATCTCTTCGATTGCTCTTTTAACTGCTAATTCACTCCCAGAATAGGTCTGGATTGCATACCACTTGTGATCCATATCCATAACCTATATCAATGCTGATAAAGATGATGACATAATCAAATCAATCAATGCTAAGAAGAGTGATACAACAGTAACAACTATAAAAACAGATATAAAAGCATTTCTAATCTGTTCTTTAATTGGGAAAATAACTTTAGATAGTTCAACTTTTGAATGATTGTAATAAGTTACCAATTTTTCCATTTATATACCTTTTAGTGGCAGGGAAGGAGGGATTCGAACCCGCAACACCTGGATTTGGAATCCAGTGCTCTAACCATTGGAGCTACTCCCCTACATATATTATGTCCCTCCTAAGAGGGAGATAATTAACTTTTCAGTTTCACTTCTTTGTGAACTGTGTGCTTCTTAAGTCTTGGACAATACTTTTTAGCTTCAAACTTTTCAGTATATGTCTTAGAGTTTTTTGTTGTTGTGTAGTTTATATCACCACACTCAACGCACTTTAATCCTATTTTAATAGTCATCTAAATTGCCTTTAAAATAGGGAAGATTGCTCTTCCCTGTTTGATTTTTCTTTAATTACTTTTCGATTGATGCAACAACACCGGCACCAACAGTTCTACCACCCTCACGGATTGCAAATCTAGTACCTTCTTCCATAGCGATAGGAGCGATAAGCTCTACGTTAATCTTAACATTGTCACCAGGCATAACCATCTCAGTTCCCTCAGGAAGTGTGATTGAACCTGTAACATCTGTTGTTCTTACATAGAATTGTGGTCTATAGTTGTTGAAGAATGGAGTATGTCTTCCGCCTTCGTCTTTACTTAGAACATAAATCTCAGCTGTAAAAACTGTATGAGGAGTGATTGAGCCTGGCTTACAAAGAACCATACCTCTTTCAACATCTTCTTTCTTAGTTCCTCTAAGAAGAACACCACAGTTGTCACCAGCTTCACCTTGATCCATCTCTTTACGGAACATTTCAACACCAGTAACAGTTGTAGTTTGAGTATCTTTGATTCCAACGATCTCAATAGTCTCTCCAACTTTTACGATTCCTCTTTCAATACGACCTGTAACAACAGTACCACGACCTGAAATTGAGAATACATCTTCAACTGGCATTAAGAAATCTTTATCAGTCTCTCTAACTGGTTCAGGGATGTAAGCATCTACTTCAGCCATAAGAGCCATTATCTTCTCTCCCCACTCACCAACATTACCAGCTTTTGCTTCTTCAAGTGCTTTTAAAGCAGATCCAGCAACGATAGGAATATCATCTCCTGGGAAGTCATATTCAGAAAGTAATTCTCTGATTTCCATCTCTACTAATTCAAGTAGTTCTTCATCATCAACCATATCAGCTTTGTTCATAAATACAACGATATACGGAACACCAACTTGGCGAGAAAGAAGGATATGCTCTCTAGTTTGAGGCATAGGACCATCAGCTGCAGAAACAACAAGAATAGCACCATCCATTTGAGCAGCACCAGTAATCATGTTCTT
>CAMZLS010000034.1 GCA_947311765.1 uncultured Helicobacteraceae bacterium | reverse complement strand
CTATTCGTAAACTCTCTTTGAGTTCTGGAAATAATGAGTTTTCAAGATTGAGTACTTTTGTCCACATTTTAGAAAGATTTGAATATATTTTTGGTACAATGATTCCCATAAAAAGCCTTTGTTTGTATTTTATAAAGTTATTGTTTTTTTGGTAGATAATTATAACATTTATGGGATATGAAAGGCTTTTTTAAAATTTAATTTAGCTTAAACTATGGGTTGTTTTTTGGAATCTGCAAGTGGCTCCCTATAATAGAGCATATTTTTATAAAGGAAGTGTTATGCGTGTAAAATTTCTACTACATGGCTTACTTGTCGTTACATCACTCATGTTCATTGGCTGTGATGATGCTAGTGTATGGGAGTGTGGCGAAGGTGAAAAGGCTACAGATGGCGTGTGTGTACAAAAAACATGTGAAGCAGATGGTTATCAATGCCCTACATGTGACACAGATATAGGTGAAGAGCTACTTTACTCTGATGATGGGAGTGGCTTTTGTAAGCTAACAAGCTGTAAAAAAGATGGCGTGATTGATGAGGACTTTAAACTTGTTGATATCAATGAAACTACGGCTGAGTGTGTAGCTAAAACATGTGAAGCAGATGCCTATCAATGCCCTGTATGTAGTAAACCTTGGGAAGAACTTTTTTATCATAAAGATGAGAGTGGCTATTGTAAGATTACCTCATGCCCTATTGGTGAAAAAGTTGTTGATATTAATGAAACTACGGCTGAGTGTGTAGCTAAAACATGTGAAGCAGATGCCTATCAATGCCCTACATGTAATGTTCCTTGGGAGGAGATTTTTTATCATGAAGATGAGAGCGGCTACTGTAAAATCACCTCATGCCCTACAGGTGAGAAAGTTATAGAGATAAATGCAACAACTGCTGAGTGCGTTGTGATGACGTGTCGTGATGATAACTATAACTGCCCAGCGTGTCAAAGTTACGAAAAGATGGCTTATGATGTTAATGGCAATGGTGTATGTATCGCAAAAACATGCCGTGAAGACGGCTATGGATGCCCATCTTGCCCACCACCTTTTTTAAGTCTTGAATATAACGGCAATGATGGATACTGTATTGCCAAATCATGCTCGTACCCACCAGTTTATAGTCAGTACTCTTTGGCAAATATGCAGATACCCTATTGTAAGATTGGCGCGGATGAGGTCTATTTAGGCATTGGAAGTGGCGCAAGTAGTAAAAACAGTTTGAGTTATTTTGTTACAGACAATGGATACACAAAACCATATGGCACAAATGATGATAGAACTTTTCTTTTAAGTAAATCAGAGTTTACCCCAGCTATCTTAGAATTTTCTCTTAATGGTGAGAGTAGCGCAAGATTAATGAAAATTATCAGATTAAAAGATGATAATAATCAATATATCAGCCCATTTTTTCACCCTATAATGGAAACAAACTCTTCAAAGTACGCTTATGACCGCTATAACCAAGTCATCCCCGCAGATGCAACAGCGATGAATGTTAAAGCAGTAGCAAAACTTAGTGATGGAACATTTTGGATAGGAGACTCTTATCTCGCTTCACTTGCTCACGTTTCTGAAAATGGAAATATTCTCAAACGCTTTGTGCCAAAAGATTGGAATGTCTCAACAAGTTATGATGTGAATGATTCACTACCAGCAGATTTAACAAAGCGTCATGTGTATGCGGGTATTGAAGCTTTGGCAGTTGATGAAGCAGGCAAAAAACTCTATTTTATGACAGCAAAACCTCTTGATGGCGATGCTAGTACAAATATTAGAGTTTATACAGCTACACTTAATAATGCGCTTGATAGTATTGTTTCAGTGAGTAATGATCATAATTACACTTTAGATAATGCAAATAATAGAGCTTCTGAAATGGAGTTCATAGGTACAAATAATCTCTTTGTTGTAGAGCATGATGCAACAACAAGTAAAATTTACAAATATAATCCTTCAACAGGTGTAAAATCAGCAGTGGTGAAAAGTGTTACAGCACCTAAAACCGTTGAAGGCCTCGCCCCAGTTAGCGGCACTGATAGATACCTACTTATAAACGATAACGACTTCGGTCAAAACGGTCAAAAAAATGATATTGTGTTTGTTGATTTAAACACAACAGGAGTGTAATATGAGAGTTTCTGTTTTTTTGGCATCACTTCTTATAGGTGCCTCTTTAAGTGCGGCCTTTGTTGATCATTTAGGTGCTCGTGTTGGTATAAGCAAAGCGATTATGAGCGAGCATGATAGTTCTAAGGTGGATACGAAAGAGATTGAATCCCTTGGTCCTATTTATGATTTAAGTGCGGTTTTTAATGTTACTGATGAAGGTTTTTTACATACTTTTAAGCCTTATATTGATTATAGTGGTCGCTATTATGATAGTCGTATTATCAATGTAGCAACACTTGGGCTCTATTTCCCAATGGGGTCGTGGAAAGGTTTTAAGCCTTACGCAGCAGCAGGAGTAGGGTATAGTTTTCTAAATTGGAGAAGCGCTCCTTTGAATAATACTAGCTCAAAAAATAGTGCAAGTGACAGTATCTCAGGCAGTTTAGAGGGAGGACTCAATTATCAGATAAATGATATGTTTGATCTGACTTTTGGTGCGCGTTTTGATGCGTATCGTTTAGAGACGAAGTTTAAAACAGAAGACTATACGACAACGCAGAGTGATAATTTTGCACTTTCTGCTTTAGTGGGATTGCGTTTTTATTTTGATAGAAACCCTCAAGATATCTCTGATGAGTCTCATCAAGAAGCACTCCCTGTTGTTGCCGTAGCAGCTGCTACAACAACAGCATTAGCCGTAGTGCCTTTATGTGATCTTGATAACATTAAGCGTCGTGTCTATTTTGATTATAATTCACCAGATATAGCTGTGAAATCTACACCAGATATGGATATAGTAGCAGATTGTCTGAAAGATCATCCTGATACAAAAGTAGAGTTTGAAGGTCATACTGATAGTATAGGTTCAGCCGCTTTCAATCAAAAACTCTCGCAAAAGCGTTCACTCTCAGCAAAAGCTTATGTAGCTGCTAAAGGTGTTGATGTGAGTCGTATTATGACTTCAGGTCGTGGAGAGATGGATCCAATTGCTACTAATAAAACAGCAGATGGACGCGCGCAAAATCGCCGCGTGGATATCTATTTTATTGATGCAAAAGTACCAGTTCTTTTTGATTACAATTCGGCTAGCTTAAAAGGTGAAGTGAGTAAACTTGCTGGTATCTTAAGCTATATGCAAAAAAATCCTCAAAGCTCTATCACGATAGTAGGTTATACCGACAAGATAGGAAGTCAAAATTTTAATCTGAAACTCTCTAAAAAGCGTGCTGATGCAGTACGAAAATTTTTAGTAGGCAATGGGATAGAGAAATCTCGTATCAAAATGATAGGCAGAGGAAAACTTGAACCTGTTGCTGATAATGAGACAGCTGAAGGACGCGCACAAAATCGCCGTGCGGAGATGAAGCTTCGACATTAAATATTAAGGGGTTTTTCCTCTTAATATAGTTATAATTTCTTATGAATAAAAAACGCTTCAATAATCAATTACTCCAATTTTTAGACAACTCACCCACTCCTTATCACGCCGTTTGGCAGATGAAAAAAGCCTTACATGTAAAGAATTTCAAAGAGCTCAAAGAAGAGGAGCCTTGGAATCTTCAAGAGGGTAAAAAATACTTTGTGACACGCAATGATAGCTCCATTATCGCCTTTACTTACCCTAAAAACCGTAAAAAATACCTGATGATGGGTGCGCATACTGACTCACCAAATCTTAAAATCAAACCAAATCCTCTGATACAAAAAGAGGGCTTAGTACAGTTGGCAGTCGAGCCTTATGGGGGATTGTTGATAAACCCTTGGTTTGATAGAGATCTCTCTATCGCAGGAAAAGTGATAGTAAGCGATGAAAATAACACCTTGCAAGAGCATCTTATTGACTTTCAAACTCCTTTGGCAGTCATCTCCTCTTTGGCTATCCATCTCGATAAAAGTGCCAATAAAGAGCGAAGCGTTAATATGCAAGAAGATATCGCTCCAATCCTTACATGTAAGGGTGATTTTGATTTTGAGCAGATGATTTTAAAAGAGTTGCGACTGCTTACATGTAAGCTTGTCTCTTATGATTTAAGTCTTTATGATACACAAAAAGCCTCTTTTATTGGAGTGCAAAAAGAGTTTATCGCTTCTGCACGCTTAGACAATCTTTTAAGCTGTTATGTCAATCTGCAAACACTCTTACATGTAAACAAAGAGGATGCTGTTTTGATGGTCTGCTCGGATCACGAAGAGGTAGGGAGTGAATCGACAACGGGAGCTTCTGGGCCATTTTTAGAGCATGTTTTAAGACGCATTGAAAAAGAGCAGGAGTCTTATATCGCAATGCTAAGAACATCACTTTTAGTCTCTTGTGACAATGCTCATGCAAGCCATCCAAATTTTAGTGATAAGCATGAACCAAATCATAAACCGCAAATGAATCAAGGTGTAGTGATAAAAGTAAACTCTAACCAACGCTACGCTTCAAATGTGCTTAGCATTTCACAGTTTATTCAAGCCGCCAAAGAGAGTAAAATCCAAAAATATGTCACCCGTAGCGATATGGGATGCGGCTCAACGATAGGGCCTATCAGTGCAACACGCTTAGGTATAGAGACGATAGATGTAGGCTTGCCGACTTTAGCGATGCACTCTATACGCGAACTTGCAGGCAGTGATGATGCGATAGAGTTGTGTGAGATACTTCTAAGGTTAGCGCGTGGCTGAGACGGTAACACCCGAAGAGTTACAGCTTCTCATCCAGCAGACTTTTAAGGTTGAGGATGATTTTAAAGCACTGAAAAAATCGTATGAAAATCTTCAAGGCACTATAGAAAATGTGGTAGAATTTCTGCCTAATGCCATCTGGATTTTAGAAGCTGATGGAGGAATTTTTTTAGAAAATTCTAAGGCAAAAGAACTCAGTTCTCTCTTGGGATTATTGAGTCTTGATGAAGAAGAGATATATATTGATGAACGCTATTTTCTTATAAAAAAAACAATCTATCAAGATAAACAGCTTATCAGCGCAACCGATATAACAGAGCAAAAACGAAAAGAAAACCTCGCAACAATGGGGCAGATGGCAGCGCACCTTAGCCATGAAATACGCAATCCAATCGGCTCAATCTCGCTACTGACTTCAACGCTTATGAAAAAAGTTATTCCCAAAAATAAGGCTATCGTTTTTGAGATACAAAAATCTATCTACCGCATAGAGCGTATAATCAAAGCCACTTTAATGTTTTCCAAGGGAGTCAAAACCCAGATAGAGCCTATCTCATGGATGAGCATCTATGAAGAACTCCACACCGCAATGAGCTATTACTCTTACTCTAAAGATATAGGTTTTATCTTTCCTGAGGATGATTTTGAGCTTCAAGGTGATAGGGATTTATTGGTAATGTTATTTAGCAATTTTATCTTTAACGCCATTGATGCGATAGAGTTAGATGATGAAGAGAGCGGGGTAATAGAACTCTTACATGTAAGAGAAGCAGATAATCATCGTTTTGAGATATATGACAGTGGCATAGCTATCGAAAATAAAAATATGCTCTTTGAAGCCTTTAAGAGCACCAAAGAAAAAGGCAATGGCTTAGGATTGATTCTCTCAAAACAGATAGCCGAGGCTCACGGAGGTGAAGTAGGGCTTTTAAAGGGTGAACGCAAAGGATTTTATATTAAAATTTCCTTATAGTTTATAAATTGAATTTTTTGCGCCCTTTTCTCACTTTTTTTTATCATATACTTACACAAATAAGTGTCCAACCATAATAAATGTCATATTGCAACGCCTTAGAAAAGGTTTAATTTTAAGGCAAACTTCTGAGGTGAAGCCGTAGCTTCATCGACTGAAGTTTAACGCAGAAAGTGAGCCTTTTCTAAGGCGCCCTTCGGGTGAGACAAGAGAGCACAATCTGCTT
>CAMZLS010000033.1 GCA_947311765.1 uncultured Helicobacteraceae bacterium | reverse complement strand
AGGCTTATCTTCTGCGTTAAACTTTCGTCAACGATGCTCGGCATCGCTAACAAAAGTTTGCCTTGAATCTAAACCTTTTAAATGTTGTTGGTTTTGTAATTATATCTGGCCTATTACTTAATCTCATTATATCGCAACAAACCTATCATTTAGAAACTTTGGTGTATGATTTGTCAAAATAAATATCAACAGAGCCCCCTAGAACCATTGATTTAGAATTCATTTATAAACTTTGGTGTATGATTAGGTATGTTACTTTCACTGACGAGCCCCGTCTTTGTGTAGTGAAAATTCTTTTCTCTCAAGGAGATTGTGATGAAAACTTTAGAATTAATACCTGACCCCTTTATTGTGACCCCTTTATTGTATCATTTAGAAACTTTTGTGTATGATTTGTCAAAATAAATATCAACAGAGCCCCCTAGAACCATTGATTTAGAATTCATTTATAAACTTTGGTGTATGATTAGGTATGTTACTTTCACTGACGAGTCCCGTCTTTGTGTAGTGAAAATTCTTTTCTCTCAAGGAGATTGTGATGAAAACTTTAGAATTAATACCTGACCCCTTTATTCAAGGAGATTGTGATGAAAACTTTAGAATTAATACCTGACCCCTTTATTGACCCCTTTATTGTTTGTAGGAGGGTTAGATGACAAGAGAAATTGTAATACCAAATAGTGAAAGCTATCAAATTACCATACCCAAAGAGTATATCAACAAAAAAGTAGAAATACTTGTACTTCCTTTTGAAACCCACTTAAAAAACACTGACGAGACTATGAAGTATGACATTTTATTGCAAACTCAAGGTTTACTTTCTGCAAACAAGATAGATCCCATTGAGTGGCAAAGATGCATAAGGGATGAATATGAGAGACATTAGATACTTAGTTGATTCAAATATCATCATCTACCACCTAAATGGCGAGTTGATAGCTACTGGGTTTTTGCAAAAAAATATATCTGTTTGTGCAATATCTCAACTGACATTTTTAGAAATTCTATCTTTTGAATTTTCAAAAAAAGAAGAGCGAAAAGTCATTAAGTTATTAGAACAATTTACTATTTTAGATACATCTAAAGATGTTTCACTTCAAGCTATCAAAAATAGAAAAGATAAAAAGATAAAACTAGCCGACAACATCATAGCTTCAACTGCACAAACTAACAACTTAACCTTAGTAACTAGGAACACAAAAGATTTTAATAACATTGATATTAAAATATTAAATCCATTTTCAAAAGAGGAGAAATAGATTATGAGAACTTTAGAATTAATACCTGACTCATCAAAAGCAAGAGTGGGTATAAAACTTTTATTACTTTCAGCTTTAATGCTTTTTTCTTGCTCACTACATGCAAGCTGGACAGATAACGCTAGTCCAACAAACTTGGCAAGCAAGATACAAGGAAATGGAATTACTATTACCAACCCTACTCTAAGACGGGGCAGTGGCCAACAAGTGGGTGTTTTCTCAAATGGAATTGCTGAACATGATTTAGAAATAGATGAAGGAATACTACTAACATGTATGAGTGTTGCAGAGTCATTTACTTCTAACAATTCAGGACAGAGATCGATTGATAATATTGATACTACTTCTGATCCTGATTTATTAGCCATTGACAACAGAGCGAAATATGATACAGTAGTATTTGAATTTGACGTTACACTAGATAGTAACACTCGCTTATTGCTCGTAGATTATCAATTCGCCTCTGATGAATATAATGAGTACGTTGGTTCAATCTATAATGATGCTTTTGGTTTTTTTATTTCTGGTGGAGATCTCAATCAAACATACAATATTGCACGAGTCGTTGATGAAGAAACCTATGTAAACATCGACAATATTAATAATTTCCCACTGGTGACAGTAAACAACGTCAATAATGGTCATAGAGGTGTTTTCAATTCTGGTCAACCTAGCGATTTGAACAATTCAGCCTATTTCATAGATAACTGCCTTCGAGATGGCACCACCTGTAACTTTAATCAGGTACCATTAAATATAGAATATGATGGAATAACTCATCAACTACATGCTACACTAGACAACTTAACTCCTGGTGAAACTTATCATTTTAAAATGGCATTAGCTGATACAGGGGACTCTCAATGGGATACAGGGGTGTTTATAAGTAAAATAATAGGTATTAGAGCTCCTGATGTATGTTATGATTATGCGTATAAACAGAATAATCGAGTAATTACAGAACAATATATAGAAGCTGATGGACCTCATATATCTGGTAATGTTTTTATTGGTTCTCCTATTGACGTAATTTTATATATTAAAAATAAAGAAGAGTCCGAAATAAAGGCCACAAATGTCTCTCTTAGTATTACTGATATAAATAATACTCAAGCAATCTATCATCCTCAAAGCGTTTATCTTACTTATGTTGATACCTATGAGAAACATCATCTTACTGATAATACTAATGGAATGACAGTAACACCTAGCAGTATTAGTAACATACCGATTGAGAATTTTGATAGTCAAGACTATTTTTACACCTATTACTCCATTGATCCAAAAGTTCATAATTTAAATATTCCTATCAACGCTATGATGAGTTACGATATGGTTTATCCAATTACTTCTCAACAAAATTTAATTATTCCAAAAACAGCATTTATTGACAAAGATGTACCGATATGTAGTGATTCAGATTTTAAATATAATCCAGCTTTCGGAGCATTTAATGTTGAACATACCGATTTATTTGCATCTCAAAAATACAATCTACCAACACAAGTAGTTAAGCGTGCCGACAACTTTAAGGTCGTTGCTTATGATGTCAATAGCATCCATCAGAGAAAAGATATTAATACAACTATTTCTATAGAGCTGATAGATGCTGGGCTGTTTCATGATATAAATGCTTCATGCAATGCGCCATCTAACTCGATTAGCGATCGAATTTGGATCACTTTTGATAATAATAATAGTGCCAATTTTAGTGCCTCTGATATTATTAACAACAATCTAATATACAATCCAGACGCAGCAACAAAATTTTATCAAACAGCAAAAGAAAATGTCGCTTTTCGTATTAGTTACCAAATAGGAGATGATAATGGTTCTGTTGCTACAGAAGAGATATCACCTGGAAAATGGAAACTCAAAAATTTCACTGTATTAGCTGGAACACCTTGTGTTTATCCAGTTACCACAAGCACCTACTACCCTAATGGCAACTTATCAGGTCAAATAACGCTGACACAGGTCCCTCAAGCATGCGGAAGTAATGGCGCAGGTAGTGGTGCCGGAAATGGTATGACACAACACGAACTTAACGCTTGTATGGAGTGTATCTTTGGGAGTAATTTACACTACATTTGCTCACGGGACAATTTTGCAATTAGACCAGAAAGTTTTAATATCAAAATAGACGACCAAAGCCAAACAGATTCTTCCGTTGCAACACAACGAATTGCTGATGATAGAACAGGCGTAATAACTCCTAATACAGACAGAATTAACCTTGCCGCAGGATATAAGTATCTTATCGACATTAATGCCACAGATCATATTGGCGGTGGTCCGACATTAGGTTACATACGAGGGTATTCTCCCACAACAGACAAAGAGCATAACTTAACACTTATTTGGGAACCAACAAAAAATGTTACATGTAACGATACTAATAGCTCTCCTCAAAAATTCAATATCATAAATGGACATGCTGATTTTAATCTTTCGCACTCTCAAGTAGGAGAATATAGGTTAAATATGATCGATAAAGATTGGACAAAAGTCGATCACGATAGTGCTTATATGACACATCAGTCTAAATATCCATTATATTTTTACGCAGGCAAAGATTGTAATCTAAGCTCTTCTGATGTCTTAGGAGTTGGAGACAAGATTGTAGGTAACAATAGTACTGACTTAACAAATATAAATGGTTGTCTCATTAGTAGTGAACATAATCACAGCAACTCTTTGATTCCCTTATATCTCAAGTATAGAGATTATAATATCACTTTTCACCCTTACAGCTTTAAGCTAGATAATCTTGAATTCTCTCATGGGGGAAATCACGATACAAATTTTACAGCATCACCAGAAGCCTATATCTACATCTCATCCTTAGCAAGAGATAATAATATGTCACTCAATAGTATAGGCACTATTTCTGCAATTGGATATGATAGCAAAGTCTTGTCTAATTATGTAGGAGGATGTTACGCAAGAGATGTCAATATCTCTCTTGATCTCAACAATACTCTTCCTGAGTGTAATCCAAATTTATTTGGCTATCAGTTTATAAATTTAGACATCAACAATCTCCCTATTACTAGGGTTGCCAAACATTTTTCTGATGATGGTTTGAGCATACCAATAATATCTTTAAGTGAAGGAAATTTTACAAAAGAGCTCAATGGTACAATGAATATAGTTATAAATTACAACTATGATAAAAATAGCACATCACTACCTTTAAACCCTAAACGTTTAGAGTTAAATGGGCTTTCTGTAGGATGTTTTGATTTAGATGAGTGTATGATAAATGCTAATCAAAACTTCTATGATTATAACGCTTCAAAAGATATTATTGGAGCTATTAATTTTGTTTATGGTCGTGTACATGCACCAAGATATCGCATTGAGGGAAATGATGGAAACCTTACATTCTATTATGAGATTTATTGGGATGGAAATATTACATGTAACCTAGATAATCTTTTTCCTTCTCTGCCTCCACTTAGTGTTGATAGTATTAATTGGTATAGAAATACTCGTCATCAAGCTAGTGATGGTAATATCACTTCTATTACCAAACACAGGGGAAGCCAATCAATTATAACGACTACAAGCAAAAGTTTTCAAGAAGAAAATATTCATTATAATAATAATAGCTACCCATACAGAGCCGTAATGGATATCAACGCAAGTCCTTGGCTTATCTATCACCGTTTTGATGAAAATGCTACTCTTAATTCATTTGATGTAGAGTTCAATAAAAAAGGGAGCGATGTTGAGAACATGACTGACTCCAATGCTTCTGTAAATTCCAATAGGAGAATCATGTGGTAAGACATTATGCTTTCACAATGATAGAGCTTATCTTTGCTATCGTTGTCATCGGCATTACTGTTGTTTCGCTTCCTATGATGATTCAGGTAAATCAAAAAGGAGTAGAGGGCAATGTTAAGCAAGAAGCTATCTTCGCTACTTCTGCGAAGATGATGCAGGTACTCTCCTTTGCTTGGGATAGAAACTCTACTGATACCAACGGTACACTAAATTATGCGAAAGTGATTGATATTGCTACGGGAGCAAATAATTACGATAGGAATGACACTTCTATCTTTAGAGTTGGTCATATACAACAAGGCTTACATAGACGTTTTTTTGATCAAAGTGAAACAATAGTTACGAATCCAAATACTAGCATTGAAGGTCATGCAGGGATAGCTTATCTTGATGCAGTAGACAAAGATGGCTATAAATACAAGATGAGACTTTCAACTGTTGTAAGTTATATAAACGATACTGTTAGTAATCCTTTTAACTTTACGACAAATAATACCCCTCCAAGTAATATAAAACTTATCACTATAACAACAACTATAGATGGCAATGGTGATGGAGATTACAGTGATGGAGATAATATTGACACACAAATAGTCTTACGCTCTTACGCTACAAATATCGGTGAGATAGACTACAACAAAAGGACATACTAATGTTTAAACGTGCGTTCACAATGATTGAACTGGTATTTGTTATTGTTGTTATGGGGATACTTGGCAAATTTGGATCAGAATTTCTCTTTAGAGCCTATGAAAATTTCTTTTTTTCGACTTTACAAAACCGCTTACAACAGCAAAGCGAAGCAGCTGTTACACAGATAGCTTCACGCCTGCAATATCGGATAAAAAGTAGTGTAGTTCAATCAGCGGCTGGAACACAGATTGATTGGGTAGGAATGGATATAGAAGGTTGGCGTGGCACTTGGAATGGAACAAAAAATGTGCCTACTTGGAGTGGTTTTATCAATCTCGATCAAAGTGTCAATCCTGATGTTAATCTACTCAAAACACCACAAACAGACTTAACAAAAACAGCAAATATCATTGAAGCACTCTCTTATGGTGATAAACATCTTAGCAATTCAGCTATTATCTTTACTGGGGCTAGTAATCCTACAGCTACTATTTGGGATGGAAATTCAAGTTCACAACTTGGAGAGTTAGCACATCGGATACAAACATCAGGAAATAACTTTGCACCTAAAGCTGGTACGGGTACTTTTTCAGGTGTTGATATCTATGAATTTTATAAACTAGCTTGGACGGCCTATACTATTCGACTTGAGGGAAATGATCTTAAACTCTATTATGATTACCAACCATGGCGAGGAGAAGATTATACTAATGGAATATCGGTAAAATCTTCCCTACTTATGGAAAATGTGCAAAGCTTCCAGTATCAAACCATAGGTGATTTGATAAAAATTCAAGTATGTGTCAATGATAATAATCTTAGTGGAGGTTTTTCAGTATGCAAAGAAAAAACAGTCTTTTAAAGGGTCACCGTCGTGGAATTGCTATGATTATGGCAATTATGGTTATAGTGATACTCGCTACTATTATGTCGCTAACACTCAATATGACAGCTACTACGACTAAACAGACCGTTAATGATTATCTCCATGAACAGGCTATTTTATTGACACGGAGTGCTACTGAGTATGCGCTATTACGCATTTCAGGTCTAAATAGAAATGGAATAAACTGCTTAACATCTCTGAGAGGAACACACAACGGCATATATGATATTGATATCTCATGGCAATATATTGGACTAAGCAATGAAGGGAGCGATAAAGACCCATCTGGAGAGTGTTCAGTAGCCCAAAGTTATATCAGAAACGGTGATGTTGATGATATGAACTCAAAAGGCTCAATCTTGCTTGATGTTGTTGTTAGTGTTAATGATAAAAATGTCACCACAGAACCAATCCGCTACCACCGCCGAACTTTACAAAAACTCTAAATCAAACTGAGATACTTGACTCAATCTCAACGATAAATATCTTAAAATCATCAATATGCTCAAGGAATTGATACAGTTTTTCTGTCTCTATGGTTGCATATTCATGAATTAGTAGGTTTCTTAGACCTATCATGGCAGTAAAAGTCTTTACATGTAAGGCTTGTATGTAATTGAATTTTCCTAAAAGCTGTATGCACTCTCTATAGTTCTCTGGATTTCCTAAATTATAATAAGAGCTCACCTTACAGGCGATATCAATTACTATCTGGATAGATTCAAAAAGACCATATCTAAGCTCCCACTCATAGCGTCTGCTACGAGAGATATCTTCTAAGCTCATCTCATCTTTTATCTCCTGCAAGATGGCTATATTTTCTTCAAGCTGTTTGAGTTTTTGCGAGATTTCCACTCTGTATCCTTTTTGAAAAAGCCTTATGATGCATCTCGATTATCGGCTTAAAGTCCATATAATAGTGCAAGGCATTGAGCTTGAACTCTTGGTATTTTTCTCTATCATGAACAAAGATTTTTTTATGAGATTTGTATATATTGTATGCCAAAAGAGGGCTTTTTTTATAGATATCGTTTAAGATAACCAAATCAACTCTTCTCTTTAAACTTGCCTCTAAAAAAGAGACGATATCACCCATCATTAAAAAGCTTATCTCTTCATCACACTCTATCGCTATATCTATATCACTCATATTGTGTTCACTAGAACTAGCGTATGAGCCAAATAGAAGAGCAGTTCTTATAAAACTATACTCACTTGTAAGAAGATTATCAATTTTTTGAACTAAACTCATTTTGTTCTTTCGTAATAGACTTAAAAAAGTATATCTAAATTTTTACAATTTTTAGGCTATAATTTACTATCTTAACGCACAAAGGTTATATTATGAATATCTCATTAGTCGGACGTCATATAGAACTTACCGAAGCCATCAAAGAGCATCTCAATAGCTCTATCGAATCACTAGAGAAATTTAACCTCAATATCATATCAGTAAGCGCTGTTGCTTCTCTTCAAGAGAAAAAGGGAACAAGCATTGAGTTTAGTATCAATCTTGCTGGAAAAAATACCGTTGTCATCAAACAGCGTGATGATGACCTCTACGCTGCTATAGATGTAGCCATAGACAGAGCACAAAAGGCACTGCGTCGTCTAAGTGACCGCAAAAGCGATCATAGAAATGAATCAATCAATGATGCAAAAAATGCAACAAATACAAACATAGACCTAAGCTCAGAGCAAGAAGCACTCGAAGATGAGATAGTGCCACATGAGCTAGAACTCTACAAACCTCAAGAGATAGGTGATGTTTTAGAATCACTCAAGGCGAGTGAGAAGATATTTGAAATCTTTAAAGACCATGATGGGAAAACACGCGTATTGTATAAACGCAGTGATGGGAGATTTGGACTTTATTAAACTCATAATATAGAGCCCAAAATCTGGGTTCTATAAAAATGGTGGATGAATATCATGTTTATGTAGATATTGTGCTACAAAAAATCCTGCAAAAATAATAACAACAAATGTTGTGTATAGCACCTCAGTTGTTATTTCAAACATTATTTAACTCCTTATATTTATCGCTCATGTATTTTTTCACATCCCTAACAACATCCTCATCCTCACCCATATCCACATACACAAAACGCTTTCCACTCTGCATATCACCCCGTATCAAATCCCCACTTTGGCGAAATTTTAGATCTAAGCTTGCGATATCAAAGCCATTTGTCGTTTTTACAAACTCCTCTAAACGCTTCGAGCTTTTTTGATGGGAAAAAAGGTAGCAGTATCCTTTTAAACCATTGCGACTGACACGACCACGAAGTTGATGCAGGGTTGAAAGTCCAAGACGTTCAGCACCTACGATAACAACCGTACTCAAACGAGGCAAAGAGATACCCACTTCCACAACTGTTGTCGCTATCAAGATATCGCCCTCTTCTCTAAATTTTAGTAAAACTTCCTCTTTTTCTCTGTCTTTACCATGCGTTACGGCTACCTTTTCAAAATTTTTCTCCCAATAGCCTCGCGCCTCTTCTATACTTTGATAATTAATCGCTTCGCTCTGCTCAACAAGAGGATAGACAAGCAAAACCTGATGATGTTGTGCTACTTCATCTTTAATATGCTGCAATAGATCAGGAAAATCACTTTTACCGATTACTTTTGAGTCTATATCTTTTTCAAAAGGTGTCTGCGTTATCAAAGAGACATCAATATGTGCAGAATCTATCATCGCTTGCGTTCTTGGAATGGGTGTGGCTGAAAATTGAAGTACATGTGGGTGTGTCTCGTTTTGGCGTATCATCTTATCGAGTTTATTTCGCTGGGCTGTTCCAAAACGGTGCTGTTCATCTATCATCACTAAAGCCGCTTTGGGTAAATCACGATAGAGCAGAGCATGTGTACCTATGATAAAACCATACTCCTCTAAGGGAAATTTTTTTGTGGCGTTTGTTATCAAAATAGATTTTATATTTGGCAGAAATTTTTGTGCTTCTTCAAAAAGCTGATTGGCTAAGATGGTTGTAGGTGCCATTAAAATAGCTCTGTGTGGCTGTGCCATCAAGGCAGAAGCCAAAATAACCATCGTTTTTCCACTGCCGACATCTCCAACTATCATCCTCTTTGCACTCACCTCTTTTGAGAAATCATTTTCTATCGCTTCAATAGTGCTTACCTGCTCTCTAGTCAAAGTAAAAGGCAAACTCTCGCTCCAATCCCTCCATGCACCACTGAGGCGTTCACTCGCTCTAAAATAGCGCCGTTTTTTTTGCAAAGCTTTCATATAATCATAAAGTTCTGCAAATTTCAAGGCATATGTATCACTATTTTCACTACTTACATGCGCTGTGGTACTCTTGGAGTGCAAGGCTAGCAAAGTTTGGGCAATATTTTCTGGTATGCCCTCCTCTTGCAAGGCCTTACATGCAAGGTATTTTTTGATAAGCCTTTGCATCACATCTGTGCGGAGTGCGGTTTTATATTTTGGCACTATTTCACCAATATTTGTAATCTTTTGAGGATGGTTCATCTGACATCTTCCACCCTTACATGTAAGCGCTCCAAAGAGGTAGTATCGCTCCCCTTGGATAAATTGGCGCATCATATAGGGCTTAGGACGAAAGAAAACTGCCTCTATCTTATAGCCAAGATTGTGGGCAAAAAGGGTGAACTGTAAGGTTTTTGGTGTTTGGGAAATATACTCTAGCGTTGCGTCTATGACTTGGTTTTCACCCTCGCGCAGCTGTGTACTTACACGATAATCTTCAAATCTATGAGGGATCACAAGAGCAAGTTGTGTATAAGAGCTTACACCCAATTTTTGAAATTTAGTCTGATCGGCTTTTTCAATATCTTCTAAAAATGACATAATAAAATGATACTACAATAAATAAGCTTACATGTAAAAAGATGACAAATTGTCATAAAAAGAGGAGGACACACCCAAAAAGGGCGTGCCTAAGCTAAAAAAGCTTCGGTGCAAAAATGCAGATAAGTAATAGTGTGATTACAATCTTATCCATAAAGTCCTCCTTATTTGTTCTTGTAACTGCTTTGCGTAAAGCAAAAAAAAAGCGGAAAGGTAATTAATCTTTCCGCTTTACAGCTACATAGAACAAATAAGTTGTAATCACATAAGTATTATATCATAAAAAGATGAAAAGAGAGCTACTCTTCCCACCTACGGCTACATAAACCAAACTAGTGTTTCTAACAATCTTAGTGTATCATAAAAAAAGCAAAAGGGTAATTAATCCTTCTATCTTACAGCTACATAGACTACATAAGTTCTGCTCACAGTCAAAATTATAACATAAAAAATCTACTCCGTTACAATCGCAAAACTTAAGTCATTAATCTCTTTATGTTGTTTAATAAAAACATTCAAATCCTCAAGTTTTAGCGCTGAAATGAGCTCTAACTCTTTGGCGGCGTGACCTAAACCTTGTCCTTTGTAATACTCTAAAAAAGTACGTGAAAGGCGTTGTGAAAGTGTCTCTACTCGGAGTGGTTCTGAGCCTAAGAGAAACTTTTTGGCATGGTCAAGCTCGGCTTGAGTGACACCCTCTTTGACAAAATCTGCTATCACCTCTTTGACTGTTGATTGTGCTTCTGTGAGTGACTCTATCTTTGTCTGGAGATAGCCACTAAAGAGACTATGTGATCTACTCACACTCACACGAGCATAAGCCGAATAGGCAAGACCACGCTTGACACGAATCTCTTCCATTAAGCGACTTCCAAAACCACCTGTTCCTAAGATATAGGTAGCTACACGCGCCTTATAGTACTCTTTATCATCAACTTTCATACTGTATGGTGAGCCAAAATAGATATAGGCCTGCTCTGTTGTGCGTTTTAAGATAGACTCTTGGATTTTAGGATTTGTAGCAACTACGATAGCCTCGCCTGCCTCGCCTTTTTCAAGAACTGAGACAACTCTACTCACAGCATCTCTTGCCTCTTTGCTTGATATATCTCCGCCCACAACTGAGATAACTCGCTCTCTTACAAAATGTTTTTTCAAAAAGGCTCTGACCTCATCAAGAGAGATTGACTCTATAGACTCTATGGTGCCATCTGATGGATATTCGAGTGCAGAGTTAGCAAATTGTAGTTTTTTCAATTTGCTAGAAGCTACATAATCAAAATCACTCTCACGACGCTTTAAGCTTCCTATGGAGATAGTTTTAATCTTCTCTAATGTCTTTTGGGTGATATTTGGATCTGTAAGAAGGGCTATGAACTGCTCTACACCCTCATCAAACTGCTCTTTTAAACAACTTAACTCCATCACCATAGTTTCTGTACCAGTATTTGTACTGATATGAATAGCTTTTGCTTCTAAAGCTTTGGCAAAAGCACTTGAGCCTAAGGTTTTTGTGCCCTCATTCATCATCTTGGCACTCAGTTTGGCAAGACCTGAACGGTTTGCGTCTTCTATGTGTCCGCTGTTTCTGAAAACTATCTGCATAGAGACTATAGGAAGTCTCTTGTCTTGCTCATAAATAAGCGGTACTTGCGTATCTTTAATCGTGATTTTTTCTAAGCTTGCTGCCATAAGTATCTGTCCAATTGTTAAAATAAGTAAAAATAGTCGCATCATGCGAAAGTCTCCAAAGTTTCATAAGCGGTATTTCGTATCGCTGGAATCTCACCAATATCGTGTATCAAATCTACCATCTCCTCTTTTGCCATTCTAAAGCCTGCTCCTGCCGAGCGGACTACATTCTCTTCCATCATCGTTGAGCCTAAATCATTGGCTCCAAACATCAGTGCCATCTGCCCGATATAAGGTCCTTGTGTCACCCATGAGCTTTGGATATTGTCCACATTATCAAGATAGAGTCTTGCTACTGCCAAGAGTCTTAGATAGCGATTTGAAGAGGGTTTTTTCATATCAGGAAACTGCTCTAAAAGCTTGGTGTTTTCCCCTTGGAATGACCACATAATAAAGGCACGAAAACCACCTGTTTCATCTTGAAGTTCTCTAACCATATCAAAATGCTCTATAATCTCTTCATCTGTTTCCAAAGTGCCATACATCATCGTAGCCGTTGATTTAATCCCAAGTTTATGTGCTTGTCGGTGAATATCAACCCAGACATCTGAATCTATCTTGCGAGGCGCAATGATATCACGAACACGGTCACTCAGTATCTCAGCCCCAGCCCCAGGGATAGAAGCGAGACCCTTTACATGTAAGCGTTTAAGAACTTCACCTACACTAATACGAGAGACCTTAGCGATATAGTCTATCTCTATAGAAGAGAAGCCGTGAATGGTTATTTGAGGATATTTTGTATGAATATGTTCTACCAAATCCTCATACCACTCTATCTTCAGCTTTGGATGTACCCCACCTTGAAATAAAATCTGCGTTCCGCCAATCTCTAGTAGTTCATCAATCTTAGCATCAATCTCATCAAAAGTGAGCACATACGCATCTGCATCTTTTTCATGACGATAAAAAGCACAAAACTTACAATCTACCCAGCAGATATTGGTATAGTTGATATTTCTATCGACTACAAAAGTCGTGATACCCTTAGGGTGTAACTCTTTTTTTCTTGCACTTGCCATAATTCCTAGCTCTTTGAGATCTGCATTTTTTATGAGATCTAAGGCATCTTCTTTACTAAGGCGTTTTATCGCCATCGACGCTCCTTCGTTTTTCTAAAAAATAAAAAATAGGCTAAAAAGAGTGCTACCACAACGCCTCCGCCTATCTGTACCCATGCGCTTACATGTAAGGTTTTATTTAAAATCTCACTGTGCATCTGCGTATCTATATTTATACCTGTCATCTGTGCCACATGACTCATCGCTGATATTGCTAAGTCACCATCGGGGATATTTTTGTGGCACGAGAGACAGACACCGCGTCTATCCACCTTATCGCGTTGCTCTTTACTTAAAGGAGCTGAAAGTTTAAAGTGTGAGCCTACTGTCTGCACCTGCGTACCATTTGCATCAAGGAAAACAGAGTAATCATGCTTCAAATTTGGTATCGCTGGGACTTGGATATCATAATTCTCTGGAATAATCTCTCCATCAGCATTTATCAGCTCAGCGATAGCATCCTTGCTTGGATTATGCACCATCTTTCCGCCACCTATTCCAAAGCCTAGCGCCTTATCACTTGCATGACAACTCTCACAAGAGCGCGCCTCTTTTTGGATAGTGTGTGGCTGTACGGGAGAGTGGTCTATCGCGTTTTGTCCCTCTTCTCCTGCACCTTCTGCATTTGCAATCTTAAAGATATGGTTTTGTAGTAGCGTATTGCCCTCTTTGCCCACGACTGTCACCGTCACTTGACATCCTGGAATTGTTGGAGAGATACGCCCTTCTCCATTTTGCGAAAGTGCTGGATCTTCCCAGCGCATAAAGGAGCGTGTTTCAGTTACCTTACCATCTACAAGATACTTTTTCAAATCACGCATACCGCCTGTTTTACCATGCATATCTTGATCATGCGAAGCCATCAGATAATCAGGGTTTTTCTTCCCATCAGAGTAATCAATCCGTACATGACAGCCATAGCATTGTGGCGCCCAAGTTGCGTGGCAGGTGTAACACTCCATCTCATCTAAATGTGCGCCTATCTGATCCATCGCAATAAGTGCTTTTTTAGAGAGTTTCTTCTCATTTTTAAGTGTTTTGAGTGGTGAAAGTAAAATATCTTTTCCGTTGGAAAGCTCTATTTTAACCTTGTCGCCAACTTTGTGCGCTTTTGTAAGAGGATTGCCTCGTGCTGAGAGGAGATAGCCCTCTTTTGCCTTAGAGACACTTCCCATCTTGAGATACTCAGCCACCGTAGTTGCCACACCTCTTGGAGCGCCTGTTTTTGCAGTGGTATTAAACTCATCAGAGTACCCTAGAGGCAACTCCCAAGGGTATTTTTTTGTTGTTCCGTGGCAATCTTGACACTCTATCTCCACAGCTGCAAGATTTGCCCCTGTTAAAAAACCATCGCCGTGCATATCGCTTGAAGTGTGGCAATCTTGACAGAGCATCCCTTTTTGATAATGCACATCTTTTTCCATCTGGATATAGTGTTTTGTATGTAGTTTTGGCTGCGCTTGCCCATGCGCTCCATAAGTCGCATTAAAAGGTGTCTCCATAAGCCCTTGGTACGACACGCCTATACGTTTTCCACGATTATGGCAGGTCGAACAGGTCTCTACAGGGATACCCGAAAACTCTACATCGTGTACTTTTACCCTCACATCACGAGAAGATTGGATAGAGTGCACAAGCAGTTTTCCCATTTTTTTAGAGTTCTTGATTGTCTTATCTTTGCCCTCATAAAGCCCTGAATTTGAGTAAGGAATATGGCATGAAGCACAGCCTATACCACGATAATCTCCGCGTTTTTGTCGTCCCTTACTTCCTGTATGACAACGCAAGCACTCTTGGCGAAGATAGGTATAAACCGCTAAAGAGGGATCTTTTTCTACCTCATCAGCAGTTGGTGCTTTTGGAAGTTCTCTCATCTCTTTTGGAAAAGCTTGAGGCTCAAGTTCAGAGAGCTTTTTCATATATGCACTATAAGACTCTGTTCCTAAACGCTTATGTGGGTCAGCAGGGTTTTTAGTATCATAGTTTCCTATATCATATTTATAGCCATTTTTTCCGCCAAAACTCCACAAGGCTCCCTGAATTTTCCCCTGCTCACTCATCATCAATGAGTTCATCTGAGCATTTACCTGCTCTTGATGGCACATACCACAGGTGTTTTTATTGATCCATGTGCTTCCTGGTGCAGGGTAGAACTCTTTAGGACCTTTATGATTTAAAAAGTAAGCGATAGTGCCACTATGTGCCTCTTGCTTATTAATGCTTTTGGGGTTTCCGCCATGGCAGACGATACAGTCATTGCCTTTATGCCCAGCTTTTTGCGCAACTCTTTTGATGGCTTGCATCATTCCTGAGTTGGCATCACGAATATCTTCTATTCCTTGATGACAAGTAACACAACTATTTGCGCCAAAGAGAGTGTTACATGTAAGCAAAAAAAGGAGAAGAAGAGAAGGCATTAACTATCCTTAGAGATAGCGTCTAAAACACCATTGATAAACTTCGGTGACTGCTCGCTTCCAAAAGCCTTGGTAACTTCTATCGCCTCGTTTATAACCACAGGGGTATCAAGCTCAGTAAACATAATCTCATACGCACCAAGACGCAAAGTAGCCCGCTCAATAGAGCCTAAACGGTCAAAATCCCACTCTTTAAGATGCTTTTCAATAGCCTCATCCACCTTTTCAAGATGATCCATAACCCCACGAAAAAGTGTTAAGGCAAAATCTTTCTGCTTATTACGGATTTTTTTATCTTCTAAAATATCGTCGGTATATTCTCCGATAGATTGATTACCTAAGTCAAAAGCGTACAGCAGGCTTACTACTGCCATTCTTGCGTGATGTCTAGTAGCCATAATTACAGATTCTCATACAGATCTAGCATCTCAATAACCGTTGTCATCGCCTCAAAGCCTTTGTTGCCTGCTTTTGTTCCTGCGCGCTCTATGGCTTGCTCGATAGTGTCTGTGGTTAGGAGTCCAAAAGAGACAGGTTTTGAGTGTTTAAGTGACATAGTAGCTATCCCCTTCGTTGCCTCAGCAGAGACATAATCAAAATGCGGAGTAGAGCCACGGATAACTGCTCCAAGCGCACAAACAGCGTCATACTTTCCGCTTGCTAAAAGCTTATCTATCGCCATTGGAAGCTCAAATGCACCTGGAATAAGCACATGAACAATATCACTCTCATCGCCACCATGACGGTCAAAAGCATCTTTTGCACCCTCGACTAAACGATCCACTATAAAATGGTTCCAACGCGTACTAACGATAGCAATTTTCTTGCCATTGGCTACTTTTAACTTACCTTCTATTAATTTCATACTCTAATCCTTAAATTAAATCTGTTATCTGTATCAATTTTTCACTAAGCACTTTTAACTGCTCTAGTTTTATCATATTTGGTCCATCACTCAAAGCGATAGACGGGTCAAAGTGGGTTTCAAAGAAGAAGCCATCAACACCACTCGCTGCTGCAGAGCGTGCAAGATACGGTATCATGTTAGCATCTCCGCCCGTCGTTCCATTTCCACTTCCTGGCATCTGTACAGAGTGAGTGGCATCAAAGATAACAGGTGCAAACTTTCGCATTATAGGGAGTGAACGCATATCTACTACAAGATTTCCATACCCAAAAGAGCTGCCACGCTCCGTTAAAAGCACACCATATTTTTTTGCATTTTCAAAACTCACTTCTTCACAACCACGGGTTTTTAGCACTTTTAAAACTGAGTATTTCATATCATGAGGGTTCATAAACTGCCCTTTTTTGATATTGACAATGGCATCGGTTTGTGCAGCAGCTACGAGCAAGTCTGTTTGACGGCATAAAAATGCAGGGATTTGCATCACATCAACAACTTCGGCTACTGCTTTTACCTGATGGCTTTCATGGATATCTGTGAGGAGTTTATATCCAAAATCATCTTTAACTTTTTGTAAAAGCTTCAATCCCTCCTCTAAGCCAGGGCCACGATAACTCTCTAGCGAGGTTCTGTTTGCCTTGTCATAACTCGCTTTAAAATAAAACTCAAAACGCTCTTCTTCTTGAAAATGCTCTAAAGATTTTGCAATCTGAAAAACATTTTTCTCACTCTCAATAACACAAGGACCTGAAATTAAAATCATTCGCCTACCTTATAACGGGGATCTGTCTCATAAAACTTTTTACTGCTACTGCTCTTGGGCTTACTTGTCTCAACAGGAGTATCTTCATGATAATCGTTTTGTATCTTTTTATTATACTCTGTCTGAGCACTCTCATCAACAGCCTTGCCTAAATCTTCTTTTAAGTCTGCATAAGTCACACCTGTCTCATGCGTATAATAGACCCAGCCACCCAAAAGGATAAAGATAAAAGCAAACATCCATTTATCATGCTTTAAAGAGAAGAGAGTCATCACCACAAATACAGCTAAAATAATATAGTAAGTATTTCCTTGCATGAGAAAGTCCTTTTTTTGTTTGGATTATAGCATTTT
>CAMZLS010000032.1 GCA_947311765.1 uncultured Helicobacteraceae bacterium | reverse complement strand
TTACAAGCTCCTCGCAATGACTATTGTTTTGCCATTGCGAACGAATGTGAAGCAATCTAATATAATTATTTAGAAATAGCTATGTTCTTAATATCACAACAAGTCTAACTGTCAGACGAACTGCTAAACCAGGCAGGTAAGTTTGAGATTTGGAACTCATTTTAAAATTTCAACCCTTAAATAAACCTTTATCTAATTAAAGCTTAATCTAATTAAGACAAAAATTATCCGATTTAAGTAAACTTCTGCCATCAATTTGACTAAGCGTATCTGCTAGGTCAAAAAAATTAAAATACAAGGAGTCAATATGGCAACTACAAAATTCAAAGGTTCAGACGTAGAACTACTAGGCAACGAAGTAAATGTTGGAGATAAAGCACCAGAAGTTACAGTTGTAAACTCAGACGGTCTTGGTGATGTTACTGTTGGTGGCGCTCAAGATAAAACTCAACTTATCATCGTTGTTCCTTCACTAGATACAGGCGTATGTGCTACTGAAACTCGTAACTTCAACGCTAAGGTTGCTGGTCTTGATAATGTTCAAGCTACTATCGTTTCTCTTGATTTACCATTTGCTTCGGGACGTTTTTGTGCTGCAGAAGGTATCGATAAATTGACTGTTACTTCTGACTTTAGAAACAAAGATTTCGCTAACGCTTATGGTGTTCTTCTTGGTGGTTCAGTTCTTGCTGGTGTTACATGTAGAGCAATCTTCGTTGTTAACACTGACGGTGTTGTAACTTACAAAGAGATTGTTCCTGAAATCACTGAAGAGCCTAACTACGAAGCTGCGCTTAACGCTGTTAAATAGTTTATATTTATATACCCCAAAAGCACTTTTCCAAAGTGCTTTAAAGTAACAATTGATTAGATTTAATTTAATTTAATCTTATTCTCCTTTGCAACAAGGGATTCATCACCCTTGTTATGCCTTTTTATCTCTTTTGTACCTTTTGTCTGTTATAGTATTTGCATATTTTTATATGAGGATTTTTTTATGAAAAAGACAATCATTTTATCTTTATTAGTCTCTTCTTTATCACTACAAGCAGATTTTTTTCGTTTTGAGATGGGTGCTGGGGTGTGGTCGCAATCATCTAGTGGGTCACTACAGCATAAAAAAGACAAATATGAACTCGATTTAGCAGATGATTTAGGCGTGGATAATTCACAAGATTTTTATCTTTGGGTATATTTAAAGCATCCAATTCCTATCATACCTAATGCTAGAATGGAATATACTAAGACTACTTTGGATGGCAGCTCTTCAGGAACAGTTTTTATTTATAACGGCAAAGATTATCTACAAGGCTCAAAGTATAACTTAGGTATTGAACAAATTGACGCGATACTATATTATAATATTTTAGATAATTTAGCGTGGATTACTGTAGATCTTGGCTTAAATATCAAATATATGAAACAATCTTATCAGTTTGCTAACAATGATGCCGTGAGTGATAGTCTCTTGATCCCACTGCTTTACGGGCGTGGACGCTTTGAGATTCCAAGCACTAACTTAGCTATTGAAGGCAATATAAAATATTTCACTTATGGTGACTCTACGCTTGGAGATATTAAAGTAAAAGTAGATTATACTTTTGATACACCCATTTTGCAACCTTCTATTGAATTGGGGTACCGTTATGAAGCTATTAAAACTTCACACAATGACTTTTCAGACTTACATAATGATACAGACATCATAATGTCAGGTGTTTACTTGGGTGCGATGATTCGTTATTAACAAGTCTAATATATAGAAATTTTATAAGAAGAATCTAATACATCAGTTTTGTATCTATAGGGTCCATCTAATCTTATAACGACTCTATAATAGCCATCATGATTACCAATGCGTAGCTCTTTAAATGGAATAATACTCAAAGGCTTTGTGTAACTTAAAAAATTTGCTTCTCGTCTGAAATCTAAAACAATTCTATGTGGCGCTACAAGCAAAAAGTTATGTATCAATTTATCTTTAGTGTAAATCGTAATTTCTTTTTTATTAATAGTGAAATTGATAAACTTAAAATCAATAGCTCTTGTTTTTTTCTTTGATGAGCTCGTTTTATTTTCTATTTTCCCCGTGCTTGTGTAAGACTGAGATATGAAAAGAGGTATATGCCAATCTATAGATCTGTTGAGTTGAATACTTTTTTTCTCTATTGAACCATCTAAATTTTTATAACTTACCGTAATCTCTTCAAGAACACGCGCATGCTTTGGTAAACTCACAGCAACTCGTTTAAGAGGTGGGTATTTTTTGATTTGATTTGATGTGATTGGCATTGAGTCAATGGATTGGGTAGGAAAAAATGGGTTATCTCGCGCGCTTAACACCAAGCATGTTAGCAAGGCAAATAATACAAGTCTCAAAATACCACCTCTATGATTAAATATCAGCATTATAGCAAACTAATCATTATTGCTATCGCGCTCAAGCTCTTTAAGCTCAAAATACTCTTTTTGTAGCTGAGAATTAACATCTTTGAGATTTTCTACTTCACTGTTGAGATAGCCTTGATACTCTTCTATATTTAAAAGAACTTCTAGGGAATTATCTCCAAAAAGCAATATTCCTATATAGATGCCTAAGAAAAGGACTCCAAAAAGAGCAAGCATGAAGTTTCCAAAAGAGAGACCTAAAAAACGCTCAGTAAAACTTTCTTTTGTCTCAATCTCTTCAAATAGCTCTTCATCTTGCATATTTATAATATTTAGTTAAAAAGTTCTGAACCTAGGTATTCACCATACACTACTTCATTTTCAATTTCTAAAAGACGGTTATACTTAGCAGTACGCTCGCCACGAGCAGTTGAGCCTGTTTTAATCTCACCACAGTTGAGTGCAACAGCAAAGTCAGCGATAAATGCATCTTCACTTTCGCCAGAGCGGTGGCTCATAACACAAGTATAACCATTGCGCTGTGCTAAACGAACTGTCTGCATAGTTTCAGAAACTGAACCAATTTGATTTGGCTTGATAAGGATTGAATTCGCAATACCTTTTTCGATACCCTCAGCCAAAATACTAGCATTTGTCACATATAAATCATCACCTACAAGCTGTATCTTATCTGCTAGTTTATCAGTAAGAATTTTCCAACCATCCCAATCTTCTTCATCTAAGCCATCTTCTATGGAAACAATAGGATATTTTTCACATAAATCTACATAATAATCCACCAACTCTTCAGAGCTGATTGCTCTATTTTCTGACTCTAGTTGGTATTTACCATCACGATAGATTTCAGACGCAGCAATATCAAGAGCAATAGCCATCTGCTCACCTGCTTTGTACCCTGCTTTTTCAATCGCTTCCATAATAACTTGAATTGGCTCTTCATTAGAAGCTAAATCTGGGGCAAATCCACCTTCATCTCCAAGAGCAGTATTTGCACCTTTATCATGAAGTATCTTTTTAAGCGTATGATACACCTCTGCTGAAGCACGAAGACTCTCACGAAAATCATCAAAACCTACTGGCATAATCATATACTCTTGAAAATCTACCGAATTATCAGCATGCGACCCACCATTGATGATATTAAGCATAGGCGTAGGAACTACCATTGCATTTGCACCACCAAGATAACGGTAAAGTGGCATTTTAAGACTTTTTGCAGCAGCACGAGCTACTGCCATAGATACACCAAGAACAGCATTTGCCCCAAGATTTCCATAGTTTTGTGTTCCATCAAGCTCTTTCATTGTTGCATCAATTA